>JBGSQJ010000426.1:0-5506 GCA_041738165.1 Bdellovibrionales bacterium | reverse complement strand
CCCGCTGTATTCTTTGCCTCATCGCCGAGTTGCCCAACTCGGCGCCAAGTCCAATAAAAATCGGTAATTGGGCCGACAGAAGCCCAGGCACAAGCTTTCTTGTTTATATAGGCCAAAACTCCTACGTGGAAACCGGATTGCATACGATCAATCACACAGTTTTTCAGCCGATCGGGGTTCGTTCTTTTGGCATTGTCATAGGCCTCCATCGAACCCCACTTGCCGTGCCAAAAAGAACAATAGCAAATTTTACCGTCATCACCTTTGCCGGTGAGCCTCTCATAGTCGGTGATATTTTTATCAGAAAACTGTTCGAGCAGAATTGTGTCGCTCATCCCCTGGCTCCATTTGTTCAAATTCCAAAAAATAAATCAGGCCGACCATAACAGAAATTTTATTCATGGGCTAAAAAATATTCAGATGGGAATCGCTGGTCAGTTTAGTTTTCAAGTCTCAGCCCCGATCTACGGTCGCTAAAGGTCTTTGGTAAGTTGAACCATTTCCAGTTCCGAATGAGCGATTCTGTAACCGTGCGATTTAAATAGGTCGATCAGTGCCGTATGGTTTTCAGCGGTGTTGTAGATAACTTTTGGCATTCCATTTTCTGAAAGCCAGCTTTCGACATGACTTATCATTCGTGAGGCGTTGCCGTTTCTTCTGGATGAAGGCTCCACAAAAATAGTCGAAAAATAGCCAAAAGGCGAGTCATGGTCGATTCGCGCAATCGCGTGACCAATGATTCTTCTGTCTTGAGTTTCATTGAGAAAAACTCGGCCATTGGTATTCGCTGGATTGAGGTGCCAGCGAACCCGCTCTATTAGCCAGTCCATGGAGTACATGGATCCGCCCTTCTGCTCGCCAAGTACTTCTACGAGAGTCTGACGCATTCGTTGCGCAACCAGAGCAATTTCGGATTTGGACTGCGGATCAATTTCACGAATTCTCATCGCAGAAAAAGAGATACCGCGACGCTGGCGTCTTGTCTATTTGTGTAATCTTTTGGGCACGAATCGTAATCAAAAATCTGTGGCTAGCTGCTCGAAATCAATCGACGGTTTTGTGCGAGAACCTAGCCACCCGCGATCTCGCGAGCCAACTGCATAAACGCTTCGACTTCCTTTGAACCTGAGTGAGATTCGACAAAGGGCACGCCGGCTTCGGCGCCCACTCCTACATCAGGCATAAACGCAATCTCGGCGAGTTTTTTAAGTTTCTTAACGTCAAGATAAGCGTTCAGCTCGCCTTTCGGGAACAATTGTATTCGCTCACCATCTGCACCATTGAGGTAGGCCATGTTTTCAACAACACCCAGCACCGGCACATTCGTACGCTCAAACATATCGAGAGCTTTTTTAGCGTCAGCGAGCGCGAGATTTTGCGGAGTTACAACAACGATCGCGCCGCTTACCGGAACTTTTTGTGCGACCGTGAGCACGACGTCGCCCGTGCCGGGCGGTAAATCGATGATGAGCTCATCGAGCTCGCCCCATTTTACATCGCGCAAGAATTGGTCCATGGCTTTAAAGAGCATGGGCCCACGCCAAATCGCGGCTTGCGACTCATCGACCAGATAGCCAAGGCTCATGGTTTTAAGACCAAAGCGAATGACGGGTTGAATGCGATTGCCTTCAATAATTTCGGGTTTTTCAAGAGCGGCACCGAGTAGACGAGGAATGCTGGGACCATAAATATCAGCATCGAGCAGTCCCACTTTGCGTCCCATTTTTTTTAGCGCCATGGCGAGATTGACTGAGACTGTGCTTTTGCCGACGCCGCCTTTGCCTGAACCCACCAAGATGATTTTCTTTACGCCTTCAATTGGGGCTTGCTGAGTGAATGGGTTCATTTGGGTCTCCTTAAAGTATTCTGGGGCCAGTGCCTTTGCAAAGTTCGGCTGCTCTAGCCATTGCGTACTTCGCCATCTTGCTGCGCCTTGAGTCTTATCTGATGCGCTCGCGAGAGTCCAGTGTCTTTGGTGGTTTGACCGCCTCTACTCAACGTCTTGTCTCGTCTATTTCCGGGTCGTCGGATAGAGAAGAATTGGCGCTTCGAGAAGAATTGGCGCTCTGCTCGTTGGGCTGGCGGCCCCCAAATCGTGAGGGTAGCCTCGCCCCCAAGAATCGTGCTTCCGACTGTTTAGGTCGGTCACTCCAAACTAGGGTCCTCGCTCCAATTAAGCGGTTTCATTCACAATAGTTTTTTACCTCCGACCAATTTGAATTTTTCTAACTTGCCGCAAAATCAGCAGCAGAGACGACACTCCCGCTTGACCCCTTAGGCATCATTTTATACCTTCGGTCATCAATGCGAAGCTCTCAGCTCAAACTTTTTAAAACTCCAGGCCTGGCTTATGGCGGAACTTTGCGAAACACCCGCAAAGGCCGCGCTCATGGGCGCCCTTTGTCAGTAAAACACACGATGCATCTCGTGCTTCGCTCGTCAAAAGCCAAGGGCGATTGGTCATTTCTCAAACCAAGAAATCGACATAAGATTGATCAAATATTGCTTAAATTTTCGCGCCGCTTTGGGGTGAAAATATTGTCGGCGGCTAACGTGGGCAATCATCTGCATATGCAAATTCAGCTCTCATCGCGCGCGACCTATCGGCCTTTTATAAGAGCGATAACGGCGGCCATTGCCATCTCGATCACGGGGAAGCACCGATGGTCGAAGCGTGCTTTTGGAAGAGGCCGTGCCAGAGCGAATCTTGATGGACACACGAGCAAGACGAGCGTTGAAAAAGGTATGGGTAGGGCCAGTCTCGAAAATGGCATGGGTGGGTCGCATTTAAAAAATGAGTCGACCAGTGGAAATGGGAGGGGCAGCGAAAAGGCAAGATTTTGGGACTATCGGCCGTTCACTCGGGTGGTAGTTGGTTTCAAAAACGTGTTGAATTTGCGCGACTACATTCGCATCAATAATCTAGAAGGGTTGGGCCACGACCGGGCTTCGGCGAAGTTTTGGGTCAAGTTCGGAGCCATTGATTCGGGATGAGACAGTTGGGTTTTGGGCGGAAGTGATCTCGCAGGGTAAACCATGAGGCCAAATCTTGAATCGAGATCTTGAGGTAAAACCTTGTATCGAGATTTCCCCGCGAAGCTGAATCAATTCAGCGATTTCTGCCCGAGCTCGGCTCACAATGAGACTCAAGATGCATTATATAGCTGTCGATAAGTCTAGTATGCCGACTCCCAAAGAGGTGTGGCTCTACTATGCTGCATTTGTCATATTGGCCCTATTGGCCTTCGTAAAGGCACGCCCGCGGCGTGGTATGCGGCTTAAGCTGCGTTCACGAGATGTCAGCGCTGGCCGGGCTCTACGGTCAACAAGCGCATTTTTTGGGGAATTGACTGGCAGCTCGAAAGCAATTGGTGGATATGGCACCAACTCCAATTCACCATTCGGGCTCGATGGAAAAGCCGGCAAAAGCAGTTCCGGCTACGGCGCGAAGGCTAGTGGGACGTACGGCGCCAAGGCCACCGCCTCTCACACAGTCACTGCCACCGCCAAAGCGCCGCGCGGCCTGCGTTTTAAAATTCCAAATTTTTTCTCGTATTTCACGCCGACCATTCATCAAGAGCGTACGCTCAATGTCATATTCAATTACAACGGCCACTCGTGGGATGCTTACGAAGTATTGGGCCTTCCTGCGGGTTCGCCGTTTGATAAAGTCAGTGAGACTTTTCAAACCAAATTGCAAACTATCGACGCCGCCTCAAAACCGTTTCTATCAGCTGCCTTCGACGCTATTCGCACACAGAACTAGCCCCGCCAAAACGCGCCAGCGTGCCACGGCCCTCCATTCGCACCCAAATCTGAACGCCTTGTTGCCCCCGGCCCCCCAAATACGGTAAGTTACCTGCCAATCTCTCAACCTCTTGGAGTGGCGAATGGCGGCCGAATTTCTTAAGGATTTAGCGACTTTGGTGTCGCTCAGCAAAAGACGCGGTTTTGTTTTTCAGAGTAGCGAGATCTATGGGGGCCTCAATTCTTGTTGGGATTACGGGCCGCTCGGCGCCAGCCTCAAGCTCAAAGTCAAATTGGCGTGGTGGAAGGCGATGACCCGCCGGGCTGATGTGGTGGGCCTCGATGCCGCAATCTTGATGCACCCTATGGTGTGGAAGGCTTCGGGTCACGTTGATGGATTCTCAGATCCACTTGTCGACTGCAAAAAGTGTAAGACACGTTTTCGGCAAGACACCGCAATGGTCGATGGAGTCGTCACTTGCCCATCGTGCAAATCGACCGACGTCACTGAACCACGCAATTTCAACTTGATGTTCAAAACTCATATGGGCCCCGTCGAAAACGAAGGCGCAGCTGTTTACCTTAGGCCCGAAACGGCTCAGGGCATTTTTGTGAACTTCGAAAACGTGGCCGCAAGTCAGAGACTTAAAATCCCATTTGGTATCGCTCAAATCGGTAAATCGTTTCGCAACGAAATCACGCCGGGCAATTTCACTTTTAGAACGCGCGAGTTTGAACAAATGGAGATGCAGTTTTTTGTCAAACCCGGCACCGACATGGAGTGGTTTGAAACTTGGAAAAAGCTGCGCTGGGAGTTTCATAAAAACTTAGGACTTAGAGAAGAGAAGCTGCGCTACAAAGAGCATGGCCCAGGCGAGCTCGCTCACTATGCGAAGGCGGCGTTTGATGTGGAGTATGAATTTCCCTTCGGCTGGAATGAACTCGAAGGCGTTCACAACCGCTCAGACTTCGATCTCAAACAGCATCAGCAGTTTTCGGGCAAGAAACTCGAGTACTTTGATGAAGCGGCCAAAGAGAAGTATCTGCCTTTTGTTGTCGAAACCGCAGTGGGTTGTGATCGCTTGGTATTGGCGATTTTGTGTGACGCCTATCGCGAAGAAGCGGTGGGTGAGGGCGACAAACGCGTGGTGATGGGCTTTAAGCCAGAGCTTGCGCCCATGGAAGTGGCCATATTGCCACTTTCAAAAAAAGAACCTTTGCAGAATCTCGCGCACCGAATTCGCGACGATTTGGCTCTCAGGTATGACGTCGATTACGACGAGTCCGGAAGCATTGGTAAGCGCTACAGGCGCCAAGATGAAATCGGCACGCCCTATTGTTTGACGGTTGATTTTGATTCTCTCGAAGATCAAAAGGTGACGATTCGTCACCGAGATAAAATGACTCAAGATCGGGTCGGACTCGATCAACTTGCCGAATACATAAGCGGCGGTATGGCCAAGTGGGGTAAAGAGTGAGTTCAAAAAAAGGCGTCTATTTCTTTTCGGCCGGTCAAACCGACGGCAATGGCAAAATGAAAAATGTGCTGGGCGGAAAGGGTGCAAACCTTGCCGAAATGACGTCTATGGGTCTGCCGGTGCCTCCGGGTTTTACGATTTCCACCGAGATGTGCACGGAGTTCAATAAAAACGGCGAAAAACTAAGCGAAGAACTCAAGGCTTCTGTACGCGAGGCGATTGGCCGAGTCGAGAAATTGGTGGGTCGTAAATTTGGCGACCCCAAGAGCCCGCTTTTGGTG
>JBGSQJ010000421.1:0-3049 GCA_041738165.1 Bdellovibrionales bacterium | reverse complement strand
CAGAGACAGCCAAACCACCGAGGAGCTCTTAAAAGTGGTCGACAACGTTGCGCTCTCTTGATTTCAAGAAATATGACAAACTCACGCTATGTTTTAAAAAACCCGCTGCCTGAAAATTTCTCTGAGATTCAGGAACTTTGTCGAAAAGTTTATCCCTTCTCAAAGCCCTGGTCGATTCCGCAGCTTGAATCGCATCGCTATTATTTTCCGGATGGACAACTCGTGGTCATCGATCAAGAATCGAACAAAATCGTAGGCCTGGCGTTTAGCCTGATTATCGACTGGAACGATTATTCCCCCCAAGACAACTGGCAAGACTTTACCAGCGGTGGTTTTTTTCACAACCATAACCCCCGAAAAGGCAAAACTCTTTATGGTGCCGAAGTGATGGTCGACCCCGACTGCCGCGGGCAAGGAATCGGCAAACTCCTTTATCAAGGTCGCCAAGCCATCGCAGAAAAATATCAATTAAAGCGCATAAGGGCCGGCGCGCGACTGCGCGGGTTTTCTAAATTTGAAAATAAAATGTCTCCAGATGACTACGTTAAAGCTGTCGTAAACAGAGAAATTTATGATCCGACCTTGAGCTTTCAAATTGGGCGAGGCTTTAAAGTCATAGACGTGGCCCCCAATTATCTTTTCAATGACCCCGAAAGCTTAGGTTACGCCGCCGTCATCGAGTGGCTCAATCCAAAAGTGGTCACGGCCACAGACATAAAAAAACAAGAAGAGAGCATTGCCCACTTTATGTCGGGTGAAAAGTTCGTGGCGCAGTTTTTGCCCAGAGAACTTCGGCGCTTGGTGCGAAAAGCCACAACGAGCCTGGGGCAAATCATCATCGAATCCGAAGGTGAGGCGTTCTACAAACACATTGAAACTTATCGAGACTTGCTCAAGAAAACTCGCGGACCAAAACTGAAACCAGAAGTTCTGAGTGAAATCCTTGAAAAGTTATTGGCCGAAAACAAAGTCGATCGTCTTAAGATCGCACATGCCTTCGCCCTGCAACTTGAGGTGATCAACTCGTGTGAAGCCGCCTATCGAACTTGGAGGCAGAGGCAAAAGCCCGTCCCCATGGGCGGAAGAAAAAAACTCGATCTCACCTACGTTTTGACCGCTCACCCAACCGAAGCCAGAAAGCGTGAAGCACTCCGGATCTTGAGCGAGCTTGTTGGCACCTTGGTTGGCGCTATGCACGCTAATTTTGGTTTTGACGAAAACGCCTTAATGACCCAGCTTCGCTTGCTTTGGCACCAACAGCTGGTCAAAACTGAACCCCCTTCGGTACTCGATGAGGCTGAATATATTTTTTCGATTGTGTTTTCTCCAGAGATTTTCAACTTTATTTTAAAAGATAAACCCAACTACAACCTGCGCCTGCGAACTTGGGTCGGCGGCGATAAAGATGGTCACCCTGGAGTCGACAAGTCGGTGATGAAACAGTGCCTAACTAGATCCCGCGAGCTGATACTCAATGAGCTCAACCTTAGACTCATATCAGTCATTGATGATTTGAATGCGCTCGACTTTAAAACTCAATCCAAGAAATCGACGATGGATAGCCTGCGGTCTCTGATTTCGGCATTGAGTTCGTTTAGAAGTATTCGAGAAGGTGACGGCACAAGAATTAAAACTTGGACGTCAAAGTACAATAGCTTTGTTAGGCAGGCCAAACCGCTAGTTCAAAAACACGAGCAGATTTTGAAGATCAATCGTCTTTTGGATCTGTTCCCGGCTCTGGTTTTGCCCTTAGAACTTCGCGAAGATGCCACATTGATTCACCGGGCCCTCACACTCACCACCTCGCCGATAAGAGAGATGCTGGGCTTTTTGGCAAAACAGCGGGCGCTCTTCATGTGTCAAGCTACGCTCGAGGCTTGGTGATCTCACATTGTGAAAGTCACTTGGATCTAGCCCATGCCGCCAAATTGGTAGATCTCACTTGCAAGGGGCAAGCGATGCCTGTGATCCCGCTTTTTGAAAGCAAAGACGCGCTTTTGTCTGGCGCTAAAATTATGCACGATTGGCTCAGTTCCCCGAGAGTGAGAGAGAGAATTTCTCGGCGACGTGATGGGCGGGTCGAGGTTATGCTCGGCTATTCAGATTCGGCAAAACAAAGCGGCGTGCTGCCGAGCCGTTTGCAGATCGCAAGGTCCATGAGCCAAATCGAAAAATCACTCAAACCTCACGGATTCAAACCTCTGTTTTTTCACGGCTCGGGCGGCAGTGTGGCGCGAGGTGGTGGCAGTTTGAAAGAACAAATTGAGTGGTGGCCCGAGTCCGCCATAGAAATACCGAAAGTCACCGTTCAAGGCGAAATGATTCAGCGCCTTTTCGCTACCAAAGAGATTTTGAATTCACAGTGTGCGCACTTCACCATCGAAGCCAATCGTAGGCGCACGCGGCGAGTGAAGTTCACCTCAAGCCGGGCGCTCGAGCATTTTTCGAATTTGGTTGAAAAAGAGTACACCTTGCTCGTGCACACTCCAGAGAAACTCGGCCCCCTTTTGTCGGCGACGCCCTACCCTTATTTAGAGCGTTTGAAAATTGGATCGAGACCGAGTAAACGGCCAAGTGGCGATTTTTCTATCAACGCACTTCGCGCCATACCCTGGGTGCTTTGTTGGACCCAAAGTCGATCACTTTTACCAACATGGTGGGGAGTTGGAAGCGCGTGGAATCAAATTTCTGATGAAGAGCGTGAGAGTTTAAAGCTCTTGTATAAAGAAAATCCATTTTTCTCTTCGTTTGTTAAATCGCTGGGGTTTACGCTCGCTAAGGTTGAGCTTGACGTGTGGGCGCTCTATTTTAATGAAGAAACGATGCCTCATCTCGAAAATGTTCGTAAAGAATATAAGCGAGCGCTCGAATTTATCAAAGACCTCACAGGCCAGAGCGACCTTGTGTGGCACCGCCCATGGCTAGAAGAAAGCATTATGCTCAGAGCGCCAAATATCCACCTTCTCAATGTCGCTCAAGTGATTGCCATTCAAAAATCAGATGAGCCGCTCATGCGTGAATCCATCGTAGGAATTGCCTGCGGCATGCT
>JBGSQJ010000405.1:0-3034 GCA_041738165.1 Bdellovibrionales bacterium | reverse complement strand
ACGTTTTATCCAGGCCTTGGTTGTGGATTATCTCAAAAATATCAAGGCGCGAGAACGCTGGGCGAGCTTTTGCTCACTCAAGGATGAGCAACGATGAGATTTTTGAGATAATCCACAACCCTATGGGCGCCGATTCTTTTGGCGCACTCCTTTGTCACTCGTCGCCTATGTAGCTCAAGCTACATCTGGCTTCTCGTTTCGCGGTGTGCGCCAAAACTCTCAGGCGCCAAGGCCTGGATAAAACGTCAACGGCCCCTTAGCGCGATAAATAAATTAAATGTGGTTCCAATGGCGCTAGGACAAATCTGAGATCTGGCGTTTTAGCTTTTTGATCAGTTGCACATGTCGCTCACTTAACTTCTCATCGGGCTTTGCGGCCTTTAGGCTCTTTTGGTTGAGTGAATCCAACTGGGCCTTGAGCTCTGAGCACAGAGTGCGAATTTGCGATGGCGGTGGTGACTTCTTACGATTCATAACTGATCAATAGGATAGTGAACGCTCAATGACTTTGACAACCTTTAAAGCGTTCGTTAAGCCAAGTGATGAACCCAAGCCGAATAGAGGGTAATTTATGAGCCAAGAAATCATTTATACAATGAAGGGTGTGAGCAAAGTCTATCCACCCAATCGCTACGTGCTTAAAAATATCTATCTCTCTTATTTTTACGGAGCCAAGATCGGTGTACTTGGGCTCAACGGATCTGGAAAATCAACTCTGCTTAAAATCATGGCTGGGGTGGATAAGGATTTTTTGGGGGAAGCGTTCCCGGCTCGAGATTTCAAAGTTGGATATTTGGAGCAAGACCCCAAGCTCGACGCTTCGAAGACTGTTAAAGAGAACATTATGGATGGCCTTGGTGAGCTGCAAGAGTGTCTGGCCGAATTTCAAAAGTTGTCAGAGCAAATGTGTGACCCTGATCTTTCTCCAGAGGCAATGGAGAAGCTGATTGAAAAGCAAGGTCAGGTTCAAGAGAAGATCGAAGCTCAAGATGGCTGGGAAGTGGACCAAAAGATAGATGTGGCCATGGATGCCTTGCGCTGCCCTCCGGGCGACGCCGATGTCGCTCACCTTTCGGGTGGTGAAAAACGCCGCGTGGCTTTAGCGAGGCTTTTGCTTTCAAACCCCGACATATTATTGCTCGATGAGCCAACCAACCATTTGGACGCCGAGAGTGTGGCGTGGCTTGAGACCTATTTACATAAATTTCCTGGCACGGTCATCGCCGTGACTCACGATCGCTACTTTTTAGACAACGTAGCCGGATGGATACTTGAGCTCGATCGAGGCGAGGGAATTCCTTGGAAGGGGAACTACACCTCGTGGCTAGAGCAAAAAGACAAACGCCAAAAAGAAGAGTCCAAGTCTGACCAGAAGCGCTCCAAGGCTCTCGAGAAAGAGCTGGAGTGGGTGCGTATGTCACCAAGAGCTAGGCAAGCCAAAGCCAAATCTAGAATTTCGGCCTATGAAAATTTGCTCAAAGAGCCAACTCCCGAAAAGCTTCAAGACATGCAGATCTACATCCCGCCAGGCCCAAGGCTTGGTGAAATCGTGATCAATGCCGAAGACATTGCCAAATCGTTTGGGTCTAAACTGCTCTACGACAACTTGAGTTTTTCGATTCCACGAGGGGCGACCGTAGGGATCATTGGGCCTAATGGCGCAGGTAAGACGACCTTGTTTCGTATGATCACTGGGCAAGAAAAGCCCGACAGTGGGCGCTTTAAGGTGGGCGAAACTGTGCAGCTGGGCTATCTCGATCAGGCCCGAGAAAATGTGAATGGCGAAAAGACTGTATTTGAAGAGATTGCCGAAGGTGAGGATGTGGTGAAGCTGGGCGCACGAGAGGTCAATGCCAGGGCCTACGCGTCTTGGTTTGCATTTAGCGGCGACGCTCAGCAAAAGAGAGTCAAAGACCTATCTGGGGGAGAGCGCAACCGATTGTACATGGCGAAGATGCTCAAATCCGGTGGCAACGTCCTTCTTCTTGATGAGCCCACCAACGACTTGGATGTGAACACCATGCGCGCTCTCGAGGAGGCCTTGCTCGAGTTTGGTGGGTGTGTGCTCGTGATTTCCCATGACCGTTGGTTCTTAGACCGCATTTGCACTCACACGATTGCCTTTGAAGGGGAGTCTCATGTGGAGTTTTTTAACGGCAATTACAGCGAGTATGAGGCTGATCTTAAGCGGCGTTTGGGTGTGGACACGATCCAGCCGAAGCGAATTCGCTATCGCGAGCTGAATCCTTAAGAGTGGGCTTTAGGGCCTGCTCTAATTTTCTTAAGTCCAATTTTAACTGGGTGAAGTTATAAGTTTGGGTCAGTGGCGCAAGGCGAGTGTCGGGGTGCATGCAAAGCGCCACCTGGCGATAGGCCTTTTTGACCCTCTTTAGGTTAATTCCCTCTATAAGAGTCGTGGCCCCAAGCTGGGTCCATAGGTCGACAATGGCTAAAGTCTCGGGATTCAAACTGAATTTATCAACAAAGACTTCTTTTGGCAGAGGGCGAGTCAAAGGAGCGGGGTAAGGGTTCTTCTTGAGTCTCGCTCTGGGAACCGCTTTGAAATGAAAAACCGGTTCGGTATAGGTGGGCAGAGGGGCTTTAGATTGCGATTGCACAGGTCCCAAAGAACTGTCGGCGTTCGATTTTCGCTCGAGAATTTCTTCAAAAATGGTCTGAAAACTCTTTTGCATACCTCTGCTTTTCGGGAGAAGACCCTCGAAAATTGAGAGAATTTTTGATTTTCAGAGGGAAAAGTGCGTTTTTCCCTCTGAAAAATGAATTTAAGGCGCATTTTTCTTTGGACAAGGGGTTTCGTTTCAGTATCATCTTGGGTGTAAGCCATAAACATTAACCAAGTTATTAGGGGGAACAATGGCAACTAAGAAGAAGGCAACTAAGAAAGCCACTAAAAAGGCAACTAAGAAAGCCACCAAGAAAGCTACAAAAAAAGCGACTAAAAAAGCCACTAGCAAAGCGGCTGCGACTAAGAAGTCTTCTGGTAAGAAAAGAAAGCCCAATGCAGCTTTCATGA
>JBGSQJ010000324.1:0-5605 GCA_041738165.1 Bdellovibrionales bacterium | reverse complement strand
AGGATCACATCCTAGCGCCAACGAAGCCCTAATGAAATTAGAAAAAGACGGTGTGAGCTTAGAAGCTGCAGGTTCCTCTATTTGGTCACTGCCCAGGGCCGCGCTTCGAGATCGCAAATTTGTACGAGCTGTTGAAGTTCGAAAGTCCTTGGTTTCTGAGACCGCCACACTAGAAAAAAGCAAAGAGCGCTTTTTGGGGATGTCCGGTTTAATCGACTCTGTTTCTGCCGCCTCAAAATCGCGCGCTGACAAGTTGCTCAAACTCGCTGCGCTTAGGTTGCGGTCACTGGCCCGCGAAGAACTAGTTGAATATCGCAAGAATTTAAATCGTATGCATATCATTGAAGGTGAGGTCATACATCGCTTGGCTGTTGATGAGAGTCTCAAAGGAAAAAGAGATGATTTGGCCAAATTTGAAAAACCGAAAGACACCCTGACGTTCCCCTACACTTCAGACGAGGTTTGGTTTGATGAACTCGGAAACTACCAAGCCCAAGTTAAAAACTGCCCGATGCTCAAAGGAGCAAGTTTATGAATAACTCAAGCGCTCACAGTACAATCAAGTTGGCCCTAGCATTGAGCTCTCTTTTGACTCTTGCGGCCTGTGAGACCCACAGTCCGCCCTTGACGGGCCCAGTTCGGCCCGCTGAAGCGCAAATTGAATACAAAGGAACAGAAGTCAGCGCCGATGGTTTAACGGTCGAGTATGATAGCCGCGTCGATATCTTATTTATTATTGATGACTCTCGATCTATGAAAAATCATCAAAAAAATCTCAGTCAAAACATTCATCGTTTTGTCGAGTCTATCGCCAAAGTGGGTGCGATTGACTTTCATATTGGATACACAGTTTCGCATGATAGTACACGCTATGGATCGGTTGTTCCTCGAACTTGCCCGGATGGCAAGGTGAACTGGGAAGATCCCGGTGCACTCAGACCATTGAAAGGTCCCGAGGAACTCTTGCCCAAGGATGGGCGCCGTTTTGTGACCAATCAAGATGACTTCAAAGTCATCTTGCAGCAGTCGCTTGATCCAGAGATCAACACCGATTTGGTGAAGGACCTCGTCGATCCTGACCCTGCCAAGCCCGAGATCTGCGCGAGCGGCCCCGAACTTGAAGAGTTCTTCACTCCACTTTTGGGCTCAATCACTGATCAAAATCTAATGGCCACCACCAATAAAAATTTCAGGCGCGAGGGCGCATTCTTTGTTGCGGTGATTGTTTCAGACGCCAAAGATGCTTCAGGAATAACACCCGAATCGGTGGCTCTTCAAATTGCAAAAGCAACTGGATCCTCAGAGCGAGGGCGCCAGAAATTTCGCGTGTTCTCGGTGGCCTTCCCCCCCGGAATGGAAATCGGCACAGCCACTCGCCTTCATAACTCGTGCAAACCGGACCCTGCATTCAAAAATCCAAGCATAGATGTTAACGGCAAAGCCATTTCAAGCTGGCCACAGCGCCACGTCATCGGCCCTGACGAGAATCCATTGGCGGTTCTGGCCTCATTGACTGAAGACGAAAACTCAGATTCGGGCGGACAAGTGCTCTCGATTTGTTCTAACAACTACGGCGAATCTCTTGCCAAGTTTGGCACTCAAATCCGTCAAGATGCGCTACGCGATCTCACCCTTGAATTGCCTCGAAGGTGGGAAATCACGGCGGATCCTAACAAAGATCTAAAAGTGAAGCTCGGCGAAGTTGAACTCATAGAAGAAACTCTAAATAATCAGGACGTGGCTCAGTGGAGACGCAACGAAGGCGATGTTTCCGTCACGATCTATGGTCAAAAAATCAATTGGGAGCAATATCCAGGCGCCAAAATTCAAATTTCCTACACGCCGGCCCTGGACTCAAAACCAACCACTCTGCCGTACAACAAAGACAACTGATCGATAATGACCCACTCGGGCGCAGCTAAGCTATTTTCTTGATGCGCTCGAGTTTGTCTTTCAACACTCGCACTTCATCTTTCAAAGATTTATTTTCTTTGGCCATATTGCCAAGTGACTTCTGAAGAGCCGCAATCTCAGCCGCACCTGCCGCCACGGGCTTTGCTCCGTCGAAGTTCAACACGGTGCCCACCTCGGATTTGTCCTCAGCGGCCGCAAATTTATTAGTCTCATTTTCTTGATGGTAGCTTTCGATTTTAGATTCAAAATCTTCAGGAAGTATCAAACCTTCGTCAAATTTCTCAGGATGAATTTGTTTATCTTTCATCATTTTGCGGGTCAGCTCTACCACTTGCACCAGAGTGCTGGCGATTTCATCGGCAGTAGGTTTGTTGGTTGTCCACACCTCTTCTATTCGGCGCTTTTCTGACACCGACATAAATTGCATGACTTTGTGCCCTTGCTCCGCGCTGACGGCCGAAAGCGCGTAGGCCATGTTTTTGTAAGGAAGGGTGCGAAAGATGTCAGAAACCACATCATCCGGCCACGAAAAAATTCGATCAATCGTGAGCATTTTGGCGCGAAGTGCTGCCCCCCACGCTTTGCTCTCGGCCTCGATCATCTCAAGAAACTTTTCCTTCTTCTGAGGTCCGAAGGTTTCAATTAACGTTAAAAGTTGAAGAAAACCACCCGACTTTTTATAACGAATTAATGAGCTCATGAACTTATTTCGGACGAGCCTGGTTCAGACTGGAGTCCTAAACTACTGCATCAATTGCCAAATTGAGGCGAGCACCATTTTGTTTCTGGAACTCAAAAAGGCCATATCCTCTTCGAGCTGACGTAGACTTTGGGCTTGCTCGGCAACACTGGCTACGTTTCGAGAGCGCAGATCAGTCGTTGAACTGATCACCTGGCGTGAAGCTGAGAGCAGTCCGATGGTCGATTTTTTAAGCTCAGCCAATTTGGCGTTTTCATCGTAGATAAAACTCACCCGGAGCTGCAAAGCTTGAATTCGCTTTTCTACGCCTTTAGCCCAATTGAGGTATTCTGCGCTTGAGACCTTGCCGGCGGCTAGCAAAGTCGACTGCTCATAAAAGCTGTGATTGATCTCAGTGATTTCACTCAAGTTTTGTTGAAACAATCTCAAGGTGGTGGTGCGAGACCCGATAAAATCAAGTTGCCGACCGACCTGGGCAAAGTAGGGATAAATTAAAAAAGCGCCAATTATTAAACTTAGTACGGCTCCGAATCGCAGCCACCGGTGAGTTAAAAAATGTCTCAAACTGAAACGCTCCGAGCGTTGAAAATTGAAACGATGCAATTCGGAAAATTTATTTGTTCTTCCCATAGGTAGATAAAGGAGCAAATCCTACGCCAGCCTAGAGCTACTGTGAACGCCAACAGGGTCAAACAATCGCACTAGAGTTGACAGTGTCGAGTTAGTGACCACAACCGTGCCGCATAAGCTAACGTCCCGAATCAAGACGCTTGATATGGGGGGCCATTAGGGCGACGGCTTCGGCTCCAACAAAAACAATTAAACTCGAATAGTAAACCCAAACCAAAAACACTAGAACTGAACCCGTCGCACCTAAGATCGAAGCGACATTGCCCTGGCTCAAATACCATCCGATCAGTTCGCGACCGAGGAAGAAAAAAATGGCGATTGTCATCCCGCCGACTCCGCTGACCTTCCAGGTCAACCGCTTGGCCGGCACAAACTTGAGCAAGAGCACAAAGGCGAAGAAATACCAAAGAAGCGGCCCAAATGATTTCATGAGACTGTCCGGCAACCCAAGCTGCGTAGCATACGGCGATTGCAAGTAGGCATCCACCAAGAGCGAAACCAAAATTAAAATTATGACAAAAAAAACTGTCAATAGGCTCCAAAGTGTTCTCATCACAAACGAACCCACTCCATACGCGAAACTAGAGTCGCCCGGTGAATAAGAGGGAGACCCGAAAATCTTATTCATGTCGGCTCGAAGCTCTCCAAATATGATACTTGCAAAAAACAATAACGAAAAAAGTGTCCCACTTGTGTGAAGGTAGGAGTGCTCACTGAGAAAAAACTGACTTTTTGAATACGTGAACACTTTTTCAAACAAAACGACTGATTTTGGACCACCGAATTGAGCAATTTCATCGCTCAACCTGACAACCAAATCAGATTCAATAAATCCCGCCAAAAAAATAAATAGAAGGCAAAATGGTGCAAACGACAAAACAATGTAGAAGGCCAAAGCGGCGGCCAGCCTCGGGGTCTCGAGTTCAACAAATAACTTTCGTAGTCGATCGAGGTATTGAACAGTTCTTGTCAGCAATCTCATGCTCCTTTATTTCCCGGTAAATCATTTTCCAACCGGTTTACTTAGAGCAATAGAAAAGCCATCCGGCACGCCGCTCATCGCAACTTCAGAGCTATTTCGCCCCCGAGGCCTATCGTCAATGGGGTTCATTAATTCCACTAAGAGTTCAAAATCTGGATGTTACGCAAGCAATTACTAGTAAATGGTTCACTACAACTGCGAATGGCCAATGGCACATTTCTAGCTATTTAGACAAGTCAGTTCCTAAACTTTTGATTGGGGGATGTTATGGGTGGAAGTTTTGGTATTCTGAGCTGCGCATTCGCCGTCGCCGCAATTCTAGGGGACCCACTGTTTTCATCAGCTGCGTGGCCAGGCAAAGCCATTTCTGCGCAAGCACAAAAGACCGCCGAGGGGGAAGACGCAAACATGGCTCCCGATTTTTTGAGTGACAAAAGTGCCAAGGATTTAGAGATCACCCGCAGGGTTCAACGAGAAATCCGAAAAGACAATAGCGTAACCAGCAATATTCGAAAAATTAGAGTCACGACTACTAACGGAAATGTCACCTTGCAAGGGTCGGTCAATTCGATGTCCGACAAAGAGAAAATTGGTCTTATTGCTAAAAGTGCGGCGGGCTGGAGCTCTCGAATCAACAACCTAATTCAGGTTAAAAATAATGCAAGTTCGAGCCTAGGTCCGCTGCACGCTTACTGTGATCGAAAAGAACTCAAACCACTCAACGAAAGGGCAAAATATGGCCACGCAAAACAAAGACTTCTCTAAAAAGAAAAACTATCACAATTCAGTGATGGGCATCTTCAACACTCGCATCGATCTCGAGACGTGCATGGATGTCCTTAAGGCGAAAGGATTTAGAAACTCGGACATTTCTGTTCTCATTCCTCAAGGTGCATCCAAATCTTTTGGGCACCAAAATTCCACTAAAGCTCCCGAGGTCGCCAGCGGAGCCGCGGTTGGAGGTGCCGCCGTAGGTGGCGTGCTAGGGTGGCTAACAGGAATCGGACTTCTAGCAATACCTGGGGCGGGTCCATTTTTAGCCGCTGGCCCAATCTTGGCAGCTCTGGCGGGCGCTGGTATTGGGGGCTCTGTTGCCGGAATCGGTGGAGCGTTGGTCGGGCTTGGTATTCCCGAGTATGAGGCCAAGCGCTATGAGAACATCATCAATGATGGAGGTCTTCTTATCTCTGTTCATGCTGATGATCGCGACTGGGCGCAGACGGCAAAAGACCTATTGCTCGAGTGCAATGCCGAAGACATTTCCGTCAAATCTGAAGTCAAAGCTGACAGCAATGTCGACTCAGGTGGCAAAAAAATCGATCCTGATTCACGACCAGATTCATTTGTGATGTACAACCGAACCAATCGCTACTCCGATT
>JBGSQJ010000305.1:0-13282 GCA_041738165.1 Bdellovibrionales bacterium | reverse complement strand
AAATACCTTAGGGGGGTAAAATTATGCGAGGTCTTCTCGTTGTACTAGGGCTTTTCACAGCTCAAGCGTTCGCGTGTCCAAATCTCACTGGCTCTTACACTTGCAACTATCAAGACGGTAGCTCTGAAGTTGTAACTGTGTCTCAAGACCAAAAAGATGGCGTCACTGTATACAATTACAATGGCTCTGAAATGCCTGCTGACAACCAAACTTATCAAATTCCAGATGACGAAAATCTGAAGCAAGGAACTTGGCGCGCATGGTGTGACGCTGGTAGTGAAGTTTTGGCCGCTCAAATCTTGGGTAAGTACTACAACCAAGGTTCATACGCGGGCGACCTCACTATGAATATCGCAATCAGCCTCAATGGCGGAAATCTTCAACAAGTGACCAATGGTCAACTTGTGAACAGCGGTGGAAGCCACCCTTTCAGCGAAACTATGGTTTGCAATCGCAACTAGTTTTTAATCTGTACCGGTGGGCCTCTTGAGATCAGGGGGCCCTTCTACCGGAAGTAAAATGCGAAACTCCGTTCCCTTGCCTGGCTCTGAACTCACCTGAATTTCTCCGCCATGCTTCTCAACCACTCCATAAGAAATACTCAAACCCAGTCCAGTGCCTCGACCTAAGTTTTTTGTCGTGAAGAACGGATCAAATATTTTCTCGAGAGTTGCCTTGCTCATTCCCTTACCGGTGTCTTTGATCGCCACTTCGACTCTTTTGTTTGGCAAAGACTGTGTCGAGATCGTGATCTGACCTTCTCCGTCGATGGCTTGCGCGGCATTGCTCAAAACATTCATAAAAACTTGATTCAGCTGGTTGGGATAGCACATGACCTTTGGAAGCTTGCCAAAGTTTTTGACCACGCGAATGCGATTTTTCAATTCGCCAGCCAAAAGCTGCAAAGTGTTTTCTAAGCCTTCATGCAAATCAATGGGTTTGATCTGAGCTTCTTCGAGCCTCGAGAAATTTCTTAAACCGAGCACGATGTCTCGAGTTCTTCTTGCTCCATCTTGGCAAGAAGCAATGAGCTTCGGCATGTCTTTGGAAATATAGGCGAGATCCGCCTTCTCAATTTCTTTTTCGAGTTTTTCAGGATGCTTTTCTGCCACATCGATCAGGTGAAGTAGCTTTTGCGAATACTCATTGAGATGGGTCATGTTCGAATAGATAAACCCAATTGGATTGTTGAGCTCATGAGCTACGCCTGCGACCAATTGACCAAGGCTCGCCATTTTGGCCGAATGAACCAGGCGCGCTTGAGTGTCGCGAATTTCGTTGTTGGCCCCTTCGAGCTCCTGAATCTTTTCTTTTAATGCGGCTTGAGATTCAAAGGCTCGTTTTGATAGGTCATTGAAACCCTCTGCTAGTAAGCCCAACTCGGTTTCGTTTGAGGTGGGAATTTGAATCACCTCTCGCTCAAAATCAACTCGCTGAATGGCCTGAATAACCTCGTAAATAGGATTGAGCAAAACGCGAGAGGCGATAAAGCTCAAGACGACAAGTAAAATGACAATTGTTCCCACGACAGTGAAAAACGCAAAATTCACATTTTTCAAAACCGCTTTTGCGGCACTTTTCGAAGCGCCTAAACCCAGAACAAAAGTCGAATCGCCCCAATTGATTTCTCGAAGCATAAGCCGGTAGGGATTGCCGCGAATATTGAGTTCAAAAAATCCATCTTGAGCCAGATGGGGCAAAAAGGCTTCGGGCTTGTAGAGCGAAAGGTCTTCATGAGTCGAAACAATCAGCGGCTTATCTTTCTGAAAGAAAAACATCTCTGCGTTCAACCTACGCCCGAGATTTTGAAGCACCGCTTGATCGATCGTGATGGCGGATTCGACATACCCTACTGTTTTGCCTCTTGAGTTCTTCACCTTTGCAAAAACAGAGAGCTCCAGTTGAGGCTTTGCTTCGCCCTGGCTGAGATCCATCAGCAACGTGTGATTCTGAGAACTGATCGATTTGATGAGCGGCTCATTGAGCTCAACCACTCCAGACTCCAAATTGGGTCGCCTTTGAACTTCGCCCTTTTCATCTTTGTAGAGAGCGATCTCGAGCCGAGCGTCCCGATCAAAAATCCAAAGCCGATGGCCGACGGATCCTTTGAACCACCTCTTCATCAACTCGCGGGCCTGATTGACATTGTTCGATGCCAGATAGTAATTCAACGCTCGATCTTCGGTGACCTGATCTATTTCGGTGACTAGGGAGTTTTGAAAGTCGCTCAGAATCACACTGACTTCTCGGGCATTGCCGAGTAGCCGAGTCGAAAGCTCTTGATCTATAGCTTGTTCATATTTAACTAACGAGTAGCCAGTGATAAATGCCAATGGAACGACTGAAAAGATCAGTAACCATAGAATCAATACCGTGCGAATTGATTTACGGGGAGTCAGTCTCTGAATCTGGGATCGTCGGCTCATTCGATAAATCGTCCTTCACCGTCAGAATAATGCGAATTTTGCCCTCTGGCATCACTCTGGGGTGAATCTGCTTGCTGAACCGGACTGGACCAAAGGTCGAAAGGAATTCGCGAAGCGCCTCTTGGTTAGACTCAGGTAGTGAAAAGTGAAAATAAGATTGGTTGGGACGGCGAAGCCACCCGAGCTCAACCGATCCAGCCACGTGCCCGCCTAACTCGACAATTTTGTCTCGAATCAACGGCCATGTGGCTGAGAAATTGACGACAGATATATTGGCACGCCATAAAGCCCCTTGAACCACAGGTTTTTGAGGCTTTTCGTCTTGAGCCACTTTGATCTCTTGAGATTTTGACTTCCCTTCGATCGGATTGAACAGTGAAACAATCATGGGCGACGGCATCGGATTCACCACAGATATTACATCCAGCTGCCTAAGACCAACCGTGAGTGGAACATCGATCGGAACCACGGGATTCAAAGTTTTTTTGTTTATCTGCGCAATGGTCGTAGGTTGATCTCGCAGCAACCGCCAGGGCTTCACGACGACGAGACCAAGAGTGAGCGCTGTGGCCAGCAAAACTGGTGGCATAAGCCGCCAGATTTTTTCGCGAACCGCTTGGCTCGATTTCCACAGCGTTGATTCAAGTGTGCCACGCGATTCACACAAGGCTTCGACTAAATCGTTTTCAAGACCTACACTAGATAGAAGTTCACAATAGCTCAGAGCCGATTTGAGTCTCTCAAGCTCTTGGCGGGAATCATGATGTTCTTTTAGATGTTCTTCGATGGCGCGGCGGCGCAAATCATCGAGACGGCCTATATGAAAATCATAGAGCAACTCATGACACAAAAATCGCGTCATGCGAAATCGTTTAATATGTCGCTCAATAGGAGAGAAATCCACCAAGCTTCCTTAATCCATGCCCTGTACGGTATCGGACTGTTCCCTCACTGACACCCAATGCATCAGAAATTTCTAAATCTGAAAATCCAAGAATCTGAGAAAGCAACACGGCCTCGACTTCAACCGGATCCACGCTATTAAAAAAAGCCTTCCAGCTCGTCAGATCAACGCTGGATTCAGATCTGTCGCTCCATTTTTTTCGGCCCAAACGATCGGCCACTTGCGCTTGATGTTTGAACTCTTTGATCCACTCGGATCGATTCTGCATCGAGAGCGCCTCTCGGCGGCGCAATCGAATAATGGCTTTTTGACTGATGACTTGAGAGAGACCGTGATCGAACCCAGAGAAAACACAAAATCGAGCCACCTTTTCGATGACTTTTTTGTCCACTGAAGTTAGTCCACCGCGATTTGCTTGAGCAACTCTGGGTCATCAAGCAACTTGCCCGAACCCAAGGCCACACAAGACAAGGGATCTTCAGCTATGGTCACTGGCAATCCCGTTCGTTCACGTAGAAGCACATCTAAATTTGAAAGGAGAGCCCCACCGCCCGTCAAGACGATGCCGTTGTCGACGATATCAGAAGCCAGCTCTGGGGGAGTTTTTTCGAGGGCCGTGCGAACGGCATCCACAACTTCACCAAGAGGATCCATAAGCGCATCGTTCACCTGTGAGCTGGTGATTTCTATAGTTTTAGGCGCACCCGCAACCAAGTCGCGACCCTTGATTTCCATACTTTTTTCTTCATCAAACGGGTAGGCGTTCCCGATCTGCACTTTGATCATCTCTGCCGTTCGATCACCAATTAATAAATTAAACTGCCGGCGAATGTAGCTAACAATGGCTTCATCAAATTTATCGCCCGCAACCTTTATAGATTTGCAGTACACAATTCCGCGAAGTGAAATCACCGCCACTCCCGTTGTACCGCCGCCCACGTCAACAACCATGCTTCCTGTCGCTTCTTTGATCGGAAGTCCCGCACCAATTGCCGCTGCCATAGGCTCTTCAACTAGAAATACTTCTCTAGCCCCAGCCGAATGTGCGCTCTCTCGAACCGCGCGCTTCTCCACCTGAGTAATCCCGTAAGGCACACAGATAATAATTCGGGGCCGAATAAAAGTTTTTCTCTGGCCTGTCGATTTATTAATGAAGTAGCGAAGCATCGACTGAGTCGCCTCGAAGTCGGCAATAACTCCGTCTTTGATGGGCCTGATCGCCCAAATGCTTCCTGGCGTTCGCCCGAGCATATCTTTGGCCTCTTTACCGACGGCCAACACTCTATTTTGCCCACCTCGCGCGTTCTTTTGAACGGCGACGACGGACGGTTCATCTAATATGATGCCTCGACCTTTGGCGTAGACGAGAGTGTTCGCCGTTCCCAAATCGATCGCGATATCGTTCGAAAAATACTCGGAAAATTTGTCGAAAAAAGTCATAAGTTTTCAAAGTTTAGGGCAGTGACAGCTCGCCTGCAAGCATTCAGATGACCGCAGCCATTTCTCGCGCCAGATGATTTTGCAGAGCATTAATTTCGTCGGTGACTCGAGTCGGCGACCAGCCTAATTCTTGAGCAAACACTTTGGCCACTTGGGTGGCTAAATTCAGCCCGTGACCCGCTTTTGATAACACCAAGGGAGTGCGCCGAAAGAAGAAATCGGTAAGATTCATGCACATTGTATTGCGAATGGCGTGCAAAGCCTCAGCGCACCAAATCCACTCTTCATCGTTCAAGCCCCACCCACGAAACTGCTCACGCGCCTGAGTCACGATGTCGTTGGCCTCTAGGCCATGTCGCTCGGCCAGCATGGGAAAGCTTTGAAGCTCCATCTTGGCGCGCTCGAAAAGTTCAGGAGTCACCACCGGATTAAGAGGAGCTTTGGTTTTTGATAATCCAAAGCGAGTTTTCAAATCCATGACGTCAAGAACGTGATCCACGGTTTCTTCGGCCATGGCTCGGTAAGTCGTATATTTTCCCCCAGCCACAAAGGTGAGACCACAGGGGTCAGTCCAGATCGAATGCTCTCGACTAGTTTTGCCTTCATTTTCAGAGCCATCGTCTACGAGCGGACGAACTCCAGCGTAGCACCCAATAATGTCGCTTTTCGAGAGGCTTGCGCCTGGAAAGTACTGATTGGCAACTTGAAGCAAGTACTCGACGTCCTCTTTTTCGGCTCTGACTTCTCCGATTTTGCCGCCGTAGTCGGTATCGGTCGTGCCCAAAATCACCATCTCGTGTCTAGGTATGGCAAAGACAATTCGATTTTCGGCGGCCATAACAATCGCGTCAGAAATCGCAAAGCGGGATTTGCTAAAGGTGAGGTGCACACCTTTTGACGGTCTAAGTTTTTTCTTCCAACCAGAAACTAATAAGCTCCCTAGATCGTCGGTCCACGGGCCCACCGTGCTCACAAAATGTTTGGCGCGCAAAACAAAATCGTCACCGGAGATCTGATCTTTGCATTTCACGCCTGAAAGCTTATCTGATGACGTCTCGGCAGAGGTGGCCTTCACATAACTGGCCAATTCCGCACCCAAAGCCCGAGCCGAACGCAGGGTTTCGATGACCAATCGATCATCATCCATGTACGCATCATAATAGGTGAAAACACCACTGAGATTCTTGCGGTTCAATACAGGCCAATTCGATTCAACCTCCACATTTGCAAAATGCTGATGAAGTTCCGGAGCATCAAACATCGATAAGGCATCGTAGATCCAAAGACCTAGGCCCAATTGCCATGCGGGGACTCGCCCACCTTTGTAGACTGGTAGCACAAAGCGAAGTGGGTGGACCAAATGGGGGGCGATTTCGAAAAGAAGTTGACGCTCGCGAAGCGCCTCAAAAACCAACCCAAATTCTAGATTTTCTAAGTAGCGAATTCCGCCATGAACGAGTTTGCTCGAACGCGAACTCGTACCTGAAGCAAAATCATTCGCTTCGATCAAGGCCACTTTAAGGCCACGGCTGGCGGCATCACGGGCCACCCCCGCGCCGTTGATTCCGC
Source organism: Bdellovibrionales bacterium (assembly GCA_041738165.1). GTDB lineage: Bacteria > Bdellovibrionota > Bdellovibrionia > Bdellovibrionales > UBA1609 > JALHOQ01. The sequence goes on along the minus strand of JBGSQJ010000305.1, from coordinate 6,943 downwards.
CACCGACAATGGCAAGATCAAATGTTTGCGTTTTCATTTTCTCAATGGATTTCAATCGATCGGCGCTCGAAAATGATGGCAACCTCAAGTTCGTGTGCTCCTGATTTCAATAAGACCATCCATGTTCTTTGAACGGCCTAGCCAAGGCTCGATGACTTCTGGAGAAACTCTTTCTGACTCGAGCAACAAAACTTGAAAATGTTTGTCGCGGGCCCATCGATAAGCGGCCTCAAGCAATTCTTGTTGCAAGCTTGGGTTTGCCGCCATGAGCTCTTCGACCCACAAAGTTTGAGTGTGCCCTCTAAAAAACAGCAGCGGCTGACAGAGAATGAAACCTTTGAGCTCACCTTCACGTTCGATGCCATAGCTCCAGCCCTGAGCCAAATAGTGGCGCAATGACTCTTCACGCCAGCGGGCCGACCAGGCCTTCATTTCGGATTCTAAACCGCCAGAAGAATCAATTCCTGCCAAATCACGACCAAGCTGAATGACCGACTCGACGTCGGACTCTAACAAAACACGAATGTCCATAGATGCTTCATATCATTGGCGCGAAAGCACTGTACATTGAATTTAGCGTTGTTAGTATTCGGCCCTATGCGTGGTTTCGATAGTGAAAAGCTAGAAAAGCTCCTAAATGACCTTGAACGCCTCAGGCCTGCGGGCCGAGCCGTAGCGGCTTTCGATGCGGATGGAACCCTTTGGGACACCGACTTGGGTGAAGCGCTTTTTGAATACCAGATTAAAAACCAATTGGTGCCACTTCCAGAAGACGCTTGGGGACACTACAATTATTTGAAAGAAAAAGTCTCACATCCCGTGGCCTATCTCTGGCTCGCGCAAATCAACAAAGGCGTTCCTGAATCACGCTTGCGGGAATGGGCCGAGGCTTGTGTGGCTTCAATGGATTTGCCGATTTTTGAAGAACAAAAGAAAGTTTTCGCAAAACTCAAAGAGCTCGACGTTGAAATCTACATTGTCACGGCATCGATTCGCTGGGCTGTGGAGCCAGGGGCGCGGCGCCTGGGTCTTGACGACAATCAAGTGATCGGCATCGAGACGTTTGTTGAAAATGGCCTGATCTCTGAGAAACAAAAAGGCGTCATCACTTACAGAGAAGGCAAGGCCGAGGCGATTCTCGAGCGCACGGGCGGCGTGGCGCCTTATTTTTGTTCGGGCAACACCGAAGGGGATCGCTGGCTGCTTGAAGGTGCAAGCGCACTTCGGCTGGTGATGTCGGCCGCCCCAGAGGGCAGCGAAAATTTTGCGACTGAAAAGACGATGATTGAGCTCGCCAAAAAAAATGACTGGTATTGCCACCGCTATCGCTAATCCCTGATTTCAGGTTTTTCTTCGCTTAGGTACACGGTTAAATTTCCGATATGCGGTGCATATCGGAAATTTAACCGTGTACCTATTTGGTTTGCAGATAAAACTGCAGGTTCAACTGGGCCACGGCGGCATCTTCTTGCGGTTCGTTCAAGGCCACTTCTTCGGCGATCTCTTCGAGCTTTTCACGTAGCAATCTTTTGATCGATTCCACTTTTGATTTTGAAACAACGAGGGTTTTCGAAGTGATTTCTCGATCAAGCACCGACTCACTGTCGAGGGCTTGGGCCGCGCGCTCCAATTGATTTTGATGAATCCCGCGTATCGTTTTTGAAGGAATATCTGATGACGTCTGCACATACTCTTCATCGCGCAATGTTCGGTAGTGCAGTCCGGATTCTTTTGCCAAAAACCCACCACTGACCAGATTTTCAAGTGCAGACTCGACGTCTGCGAGCGCCACGTCACCCCTCAACTGTGAGCGAATTTCTTTTGAGTTCAGAGGCTTTCCCTTAAGCCATAGCAAATCCACAATGGCCAGTGAGAACCAAGGCACCAAGGGGTGTAGGTCTTCAGTAGCAATTTTTTTATTGCTTGCTTTGTGGTGCCGATTTGCTTTGGCCGATGTCTCAGTTGTGAGCCCACGAGCTCTAAGCGCCAAAGTGTGAAAGTGCAGCTGCTCCTTCACGTTTAATTTTAAAAATTTACTGATTCGCGCCTCGACATCTTGGCTCATCGCCCTTTGGCCTTTGAGCACCATTCCAATAGTCCTATCTGAGGCGAATCCTAAGTTTTTTGCGAGTTTGCGTATCGAGGGTTTTGGCTGAGTTTTCTTGAGCGCAATTTCAACGAATTGGCGGGGGTCACTGAATTCAAGGAATTCCATTTCCACCCTCAACCACAATGACCGTGGGCGCATGCACCAAACTCATCTCGCGAACAAGAATCAACACACGTGAAACGGTCCCGTTGCCTGTAGAGACTCCGGCGTTGATTTCAATTCCCTTTAACACCGAACGCACTTCCCAGTTTCTTAAGTTAACTGGGCTCTCATTGCTAAGACCAAGACGTTTGCGCACGAACTTTATGAGGTCTGTGCGGCTATATCCATTCGACAGACTCAAAACATCAGAGCCCAAAGGCCCCTTTGATGTGTTCGCCATTGAATAACCGTCCTTGAGCGAAACAAACCCTTTGAGCAAGGCCAATTGGCCCGCAACTCCGCTGATTCCTTCAAGGTTTACGAGCGCCGATTCACATCCCCCAACCATGAGTACACTCATCAAAACTTGCCACATTTCAGCTTGTGATTTGGGCTCACCGGCCTCTGAGTAGAGACTGCTTTGATGAACCACCGTGACCCTTTCGCAGCCCTTTTGGGTGGCGAGTGGGTCTGATGTAATTTCAAGTTCGCTTGAGCAGGCTTGAATTCGACTTTGAACTTCTTTGAGTTCTGAGATCTGCCGCTCATTGAGGTCAAGAGGGTTTGAACTGTGAAGCGCCGCTGAAACCGCATTGGGAGCGAACTTCCAAAGCTCTAGAAACCTAAGTTCGGCTCCCCCGCCCCCGTTCCCGATGGTGTGGCCCACTCGGGCCGCCAAAACCTCGCCAGGAAGGAGAATTGACATTAGACACAAGGCGGCAATTAGTATAAAACTGAAGTTTATGACACGCATAGTAATAAAGTTCGTACTTTACGGGGCACTCTGTGTCAATGGGCTACTTGCGAGTGCTGCTCAGCCTAGCAAAAACTCCAAAAAGGCGCTGCCAAAAACAGAACTATACGCAGAAGTGATCATGCGTACGGCACTGGTTTGGTTGCCATCCTACATTGAGTCCCGTAGTTCCAGTGAAAGAATTTTGAACAAGATGGCCCCAGATCGGTTTCCACTAGATCCAAAAGTGCAAGAAAATTGGGAAAGACTTTCCGAAGTCGCCGTCGCCGTTCAAAAACTTGCCCTAGATGAGCCTCAATATATTTTGAGCTATGTGCCCAAGATTCCAACTCAAGAAAATGACCGATTTAACAACGCGGTTTCGTATCGATTTAGCTGGCGACCAAATGGAATCGTTCAGTTCTTAAAGGGAGATTCACCGCTATTTCATCTCAAAAATCATGCTGAAATTCGAGACGCAGTCACGGGTGATGAGATCGATTCTGCCATTGTTTTCAACTCCACTCGGCTATCAGACCCCGCCAAATTTTCGTATGCCGATGCGCTTCGCCTTTGGATTCATGAACTCGGTCACAAGGTTCGAGCAAAATGGCCCGACGTTAAAACTAGTGAGATTGACCAGTTGGCGGTTTCGCTAAGCCGACATTTCGGCGGGCAATCGCTCTTTAGCGAGCCCAATCAAAAGGGCGAGCGCGTGTTTGTTATCAACGGTCCACCCCAAGACTACCCCTTGGGGCGTTTGCAAACTTCGCTATTTAAATATCATCTAAGCCAAAAGCCCCTGGCGATTTACTTAGAGTCAAAGGGCGGGCTGATCAATCTGGGTGACACACTCGAAGTCAAAATGAACGAATCAAAGAGGCCCCACGTCAATCATTTTGAAATCGAGAGGGCCGTTTACTCTGTTCAGTGGAAAACCGAGGACACTCTTGAATTTTCTATGAACATACAGCGGGAACCTGAAAACTATTTAAGATATCTTCAAACTGATTTGGGCGGACCCCACCGCAGGCGGGTGCTGGTCAAATTGCATCGAGGATCGGCCGAACCCGTCGAACTCTTGAGCGCCGACCCCATGGCGCCAGTGCTGCAAAGAGCGACGGATGCGTCGGCGAAAATTCTGAGCCTCGAGGTGAATTCAAATAGACGAATTTCTGGAGAGATTGAGATCACCACGCACACTGAAAAATTCTTTCATGCGCCAGGGTATCCAACGAGCGAAGCCGAACTACTGGTTTGGGCACATGGCCGCAGCTTCCGCATTGATGTGGAGATGACCGCGATGGACGATTCGTTGGGCTGGCATGGTATGCCCGCTGAGGTCTATAAGAAAACTTTGGTCAAGCGCGCAAGGCTTGAAGGTGAACTCCCCTCTGAGATCGACAGTGATTTTGATGTTGAAGGGCTAATCAGTCGGTTTTTGGTTCTGGGTCAAAACTACGTTGAGACGTGGGAAGAGAGTATGAAACTAACACCTTTTGATAATCCCATGACGTTAACGGTTTCTTGCGAAAACCTACTCCGCTAGGTACACGGTTCCTTTTCCGATATGCGGTGCATATCGGAAAAGGAACCGTGTACCTAGCTCCCTAGCTCGAAGGATCTAAAATGAAGCTGAAGTATGACCATGCCTATGCGGCAGACCCTGGGCACCAATTCCATTCGAAGTTGCATAAACTAGGCTTTATTCGACGCCGCTACCAAGTTGAGCACCCCGGGTCACAATTTTGTCGGTTCTTGAGCTTTCGTGAAAGTATGTCCGAACTCCCCACCTATTTGGAGTTTATAGATGCCAGAGATCCAAAAAAGCCAATTCGATGCCCCGGACTTTCTTTAAGAGCTACCGGACCTCTCGAAAAATTCTACAAGAATCTCAAGGGTCAGCATTTCACGAGTGTTTTCGAGCACAAAAACTATGATTGGAAAAAGGACTCAAAATCTCGTCTGCCCGGTTGGAACTTTGTGTTTTTTAAAAAACTTGGCTTTCGTGGTCTATTTCCTTGGATCACAGAGTATGAGCCATTGCCAGGTAACACGAAAAAGAAAAAGCGCATTCCAATCCAGCGACATCCCAATGGAGTGCGCCGAATTGTTGCGATTGAAATTGGGGTGAACAAAGCTGGAAAGAGGTTCTTTTCAAAACTCTTAGGGAAGGACTTAAGTCGCCCTGTTCGGCTATCGGGCGGACAGACTCTTTACTTCACTGCGGCGAAGTCCACTCGTATGCACTCGATCATTCTTGAATCCAAATCATTAAAACAAACGCGCAAGTTTATTCGCGATGCCGAATCTACTTGGCGCGGATCGCCTGCCCTGGAGATCAAAAACCCCTCAGGCATGTGGAACTTGTTGATCGTAGAAAGCCGGCGCTAGGTACACGGTTCCTTTTCCGATATGCACCGCATATCGGAAAAGGAACCGTGTACCTAGCGGAAATTAGCGCCGACGAGAGCTTCGACCTCTTCGACTTCCTTGGGTACCCCGCGAGTCATATTTTCACAGCCGTCGGCGGTGACCAAGATGTCGTCTTCAATGCGAATTCCAACGCCGCGAAGTTCTTCGGGAACATTTTCGTCTTTGGCCGAAAAGTAAAGGCCGGGCTCAATGGTGATCACCCATCCCGCCTCCATAGGCCGTGACGCGCCTTGAACTCGAATAGCACCCAGATCGTGAGTGTCGAGACCCAGTAAGTGGCTCACGCCATGCGGGTAATACTTTTGATAAGCACCGCTCTTGATGTTGTCATCGACGCTCCCGCTAAGCAGTTTTTCTTCAATCAAAATCTCGGTGAGTCCGCGAATCGTGGCCTCTTGCAAATCAAAGTGAGGCAAACCAGGCTTCACCATTTCGATCAGTTTCTTTTGAACATTCAAGATTTTTTGATAGACACGTTTTTGTGCATTCGTGAACCTACCATTAACTGGATAAGTCCTAGTGATGTCGCCGCTATAAAACTGAAACTCGGCCCCACAATCGACCAATAAAACTTGGCCAGCCTCAAGAACAGCTTCGTTGAATCGGTAGTGAAGCGTTGTCGAATTATCACCAGAAGCCACAATGCCGCCGTAGGCTTCACCCACAGCCCCGCGCTCCATCACAGACTTGATAAACAAGCCGTGCAGCGCACGCTCAGAAACCCCAGGCTTGGTCGCCTTCATCAACTCGACATGGGCCTCAGCCGAAATCCCACACGCTCGCCTCATAAAATCAGCTTCTTCGTCAGACTTTACGATGCGCATTTCGCCTAGCAAACTGTTGGCATCATAAATAGGCGCTGGCCCGAGTCCATATCGGGGTCTAGTGCCATAGGCTTTATGAATCATCTCTGCAAATAGTGGGTCAGACCAAGAGTTGCGAAACAAAGTGTAATAGATTTTATCTACACCTTGAATGAGCTCTGAACCAACCTTGACCAAGTCTTCAATAGGGTAAGTTTGGTCGACGCCAAAGATTTTTTTCGCCGCCTCGACACCGTAGCGAAAACCATCCCAAGTTTCACGCTCTTCGTTTTTCTGCCGCACAAAAAGGGTGACTTCATTTTTACTACCAGGCCGAAAAAACAACCATGACTCGGGCTCGTCAAACCCAGTTAAATAAAAAAGATTTGAATCGGCGCGATAGTTGAAGTGGCTATCCGCGTTTCGAATGAGTTCGGGCCAAGCCGGAACAAGAAGGGCCGAACCTTTGATAAGTTGAGCCAATCGCTGGCGCCGTGCTTTAAAGATTTCAATTGGTACAGAAGGTTTTCTCATAGGAGCAAGAGACTAGCACTAGAGCCCATATTTCTCAATGATTCGCTTCGCTCCTTTTCGGCCCGAAGCGTAGGCGCGCGATTGAAGCTCTTTTACCGAATCAAAAGACACCATGGACACCGAACTGGTATCCACCGACACCACATCAACCCCCAGAGCCTCAGACTCAGACAGGGCATGCTTCAC
>JBGSQJ010000282.1:0-4317 GCA_041738165.1 Bdellovibrionales bacterium | reverse complement strand
AAGGCGAATGGTATCGTGAGCATAATTTGAAACACGATCATTTTGGATTTGAAGTGCACAAAAAGAATCAGAGCTATTGCCGCTAGCGCAATCAATCCGAAAAATAAAATCCGCTTCGACGCTTCTTCTTGGGCCTGAAACTGGCCACCGTAGGTGACGTAGTAGCCTTGGGGTAACTCGACTATTGATCCAATTCGGGCTTTTACTTCTCTGACAATACTGCCGAGATCACGCCCTGATGCATTGGCCGATACCACGATCCGGCGCTGCCCGTTTTCTCGACTGATTTCATTGGGACCTTCAGTCTCGTAGATATCTGCGACATCTTGCAATCGCACGCGTTGCCCTGTTGGCATAGTCTTAATCACGGTTTTACCCATCTTGTCAGAAGACAACCGTGAGGCATCGTCAAAGCGATAGTACAGATCGAAAAACTTTTGCTCTTCAATCACTTGACCAACAATATGTCCACTAAATGCGGACTCAGCGAGTTCTGTAATTTCACCCGCACTGATTCCGAATTTTGCGGCCATATCGCGCATGACATGAATCTTGAGCTGCGGAATAAGACCTTGCTGCTCGACGCGTAAATCCACCAAACCTTTAACATCTGAAAGACTCTTTTGTATTTCAACGGCCTTGGTTCGAAGTACGCTTAAGTCCTGGCCAAATAGCTTAATGGCAATCTGTGAGCTGACCCCGGACAGCGTATGATCGATAAGATGAGATATGGGTTGCCCCACATTGATGCCCACGCCTGCAATTGAGCTGACATGGTCGCGGATGTCATCCAGTATAGCTTGGCGTTTTCGTGTGTATCCGGGTTTAAAATCGATGTCGATTTCGCTGACATTGACCCCCATTGCATGTTCGTCTTGCTCTGCCCGCCCCGTTCGTCTCGAAACCGATTTGACCTCAGGCACCTCGAGAATTTTTGTTTCAGCCTCTAAGCCGATTCGATTTGCCTCACTTAATGAAATGCCAGGCGGCGAAAAAACAGCAACCATCGCTGTGCCTTCATTGAATTGTGGCAGAAAGTCTTTGCCCATAAATGGAATCAGTGACAACGCGAGCACAAACAAGGCCAGCGTCCACCCAATCACAAGCTTTGGGCGAAGAAGCGCCCGCTCGAGAAGTTTTCGGTCCCTTTTTTTTAAATAACTAACTAGTCGGGTGTCCGCGTGAAGATCTTTCGATGGCTTGGCATTTTTTCGACCAAGTAAAAAAGACGATAGAACCGGAGTGACCGTAAGGGACACAAGTAGCGAGGCAAACAGAGCCGTTAGGTAGGCGATGGCCAGGGGAGTGAATAGTCGTCCTTCAAGACCCGTCAGGTTGAAAAGCGGAATAAAGACCAGCGCAATAATAATGGTGGCCAGAACTATAGAGTTTCTCACTTCCGAAGACGCTTCATAAACGACAACTAACGTTGAGCGAGGACTGGTCAGCTTCTGATTCTCTCTAAGTCTGCGAAAGATGTTTTCAACATCCACGATCGAGTCGTCCACCAGCTCGCCTATCGCAATGGCCAAACCTCCCAGGGTCATCGTGTTCACAGATAGTCCGAAATATCGAAACACAATAAAAGTAACAAAAAAAGAAAGCGGAATCGCCGTTAGGGTAATTAGACTCAATCGCAGATTGGCCAAAAAGATAAATAAAACCAAAAAGACAAGAATAGTTCCTAATCGAATTTTGCCAAGAATCCCAGAAATCGCGGTCTCAATGAAGTTGGCCTGTTTGAACACGTCTGTATTGACAATCACGCTCTTTGGAAAGGAGGGCTCCAGCTGTCCAACAGCTTCGTCGACCGCATTCGTCACTTTAACTGTATCTGCTCCGGGTTGTTTTTGAATGACCATAATAACGGCAGGCTTACCCATGTAACTGCCGTCACCGCGCTTAATGCGGGCCCCTTCTTTCACTTCAGCAATGTCGCGCACCAAAACGGGGTGCCCAAAGTGAAGTCCAACCACCGTATCGCGAATGTCGTCGAGGGATGTGACCGCCCCAATATTTCGTACAAGCACCTCTTGAGTGCCTTTAACCACAAAGCCACCTGAGGTATTTTGACTGATCTTGGCGAGGGCCGAATCCAGTTGCTCTAGCGTGATCATTTTCTGGTTTATACGATCGGCAGAAATGACAATTTGATATTGCTTTAATCCCCCTCCAATCGAAATCACTTGCGCTACACCCGGAATCGACATCAACCTAGGTCTGATCACCCACTCCGCCAGCGTACGAAGTTCGATAGGAGAAATCGACCCGTCTGTTGTGGAAAGCGCAATCTGTTGAACTTGCCCCATTAGACTCGCAATGGGAGCCATGACAGGTTGAACATCTTTCGGCATTCGCTCGCGAGCCTGCTGAAGCTTTTCAGAAACCAATTGCCGACTGCGATACAAATCAGAGTTCCAACTGAATTCTAGATAAATAACTGAGAGTCCAATTCCAGAAGTCGAGCGAACGCGCTCAAGATCAGTGAGACCACTCATCGCCGCCTCAATCGGTAGCGTGATGAGCGCTTCAACCTCTTCTGGTGAGCGCCCGTGACCTTCAGTCAGTATCGTGACGGTGGGCTTCGTCAGATCGGGAAACACGTCTATTGGCAAATCGTCAAGCGTAACCATTCCGAACAAGAGCACACCGAATGCGAGCGCTAGAACAATAAGTCGATTTCGCAAAGCCGATCGTATAATTGAATTCAACAATGTTATGCCTCCAAAGCAGTTCTAAATGTTCACTCAAATCGGTGACGCTTAGGCTTTTGGCGGCTGAAAGGGGCCATCAAGCAATGGTGACGGCGGCAAAGACTGCGCTTTTGATAAATAGACCGATCCTTGAGCCAGAGGCAGATCAAACGTCACCTGGTGGCGTGCCCCATGAAACTGGTGCGAGCAACTGTGAAGGTGAGTCTGGCAAGGACACTCGTGGGGAACACTGACTGGGAACAAAGCCGACTCGTCTGCGGCACAATTGATCAAACCGTCAACGGTACGAGCGGTCTTCGACTCTTCGGCGCATTCACTCTCAATATGGCAAAATTCCACGCCGTGCGCGCTCGCGGCCGAAGTTACAAAATTTGTAAAAATAAGGAGAACGCCTACCGCAAAATTTGCCATTGGTTCACGCTACCAATCTTGGGGAATTCGGTCAAAAGAATCCAATACCTACATAGAAAACCGACGTCGGTGACATTGCCGCCGATTTTCAAAATCAGAACTTTGAGTATCGACTCTCGCAACAACGCTAAGCGCTAAATCGCGATCGAGTTTAACCTGCCAACAACATGACATATGCTCGTGACACACAATGAAACATTTAGCCGAAATTAAAAAAGCCCTCGATTCTGTAAGTCCCAGCTTTTGCCCTGCCAAATGGGAAACTGTGACTCTTTATTTGGACAGGTGACATACCCAGTCTTGCCACCACAACAAATCCCATAAAATTCCTAAATCAGAATTGGAGGCCAATCCTTCTGGTTTACATAACACAGAATTCAAAAAAACAGAGCGCGCGCAAATGTTAGCGGGTGAGCGACCCGATGGCTGCAACCACTGTTGGAATATCGAAGACATAGGAGAAACGAGCGATCGTGTATTTAAATCGACAGGGTTCGGTCTCGATCTTGCCAATCCCACCGCCAAAATTCTAAATGTCGAGAACCCAGCTCCCCAACATTTGGCGGTGAGCTTCAATAATCCATGTCAGTTTTCGTGCCTTTACTTTAGTCCCAAATTCAGTTCCCAGTGGTATGCGTTGGTTCGCAACGGGGGAGACGTCGATATCACTTCTCGCCGGCACTATGCTATCTCCGAAATGACCGAAGATATCGAGCAGGCCAAGGCAGATGACATTTACACACGATCGTTTTGGGAATGTTTGCCCATTGCTTACCCTCACCTGCAGATATTGCGGGTAACCGGCGGTGAGCCCTTTTTGACCAGTCAATTGGATCGTCTGCTCGACTTTATAGATCTCAATTCAAGTCCAAACCTTCGATTTGCCGTGAATACGAATTTGGGTTTGGATTGGGATCGCCTCAAACCCAGATTTACAAAAATCAACGGCTTAGTTGAGAACAAAAAAATTGGAAGATTCAAACTATTTACTAGTGTAGCTACATGGGGAACCGAAGCCGAGTACCTACGACCGGGACTCAATTTAAAAACCTAATCCGATTCAACGTCGATTGTGAGTTTCGACTGACGTCTGCCAATTTTATCTATGATCAAATTCAGATTTTGTTTCTCTAGCTGACCTTCTGGAATCCATTTAGCCAAAACAACCCACCCCTATGCCAATTTTGGATCA
>JBGSQJ010000257.1:0-6843 GCA_041738165.1 Bdellovibrionales bacterium | reverse complement strand
CGAATCTGTATGGGTCAGTTTTAGATTGGGACTCATATCTATAACTGTATCGACTTGAGTCTAGGAAAACTTGAGTGTCTTTAAGTGGTCTCCCTTAACTCTTATGTCTCGAAACGAGGCATTTTTTTGATCGAAGCCGCTCTATTTGCATCATATTGAGTCTCATGCCATAACCGAGCCGTGAAAAGATGCCTATTGATCTTCATTTTTTTCTTTACCGCACCGGCTTTTGCGGCCAAGCCGCCCCAACGCTTTAGTTTTCATCTGTACTCCGAAGACATCCAGCTCGACCCCCAGCTGTCACGAAGTTCTACGAGCAACTACCTTTTTGTGAACCTCTATCGCGGACTTTATCGCTATCATGCCACGCGTGGATTGATTTATGACGGCGCTAAAAGTTGCACGATTAAAGAAAGTCGCATTCGCTGCCAGTTGAGCACCGATCACAAGTGGAGCAACCTCGAATCAATTACGGCCCACGACTATGTGCGAAGCTTTAAAAGGCTCGTGGACCCCAACAAAGCAAGCCCACACGCCGAGCTACTTGAAAATGTGAAAAACGCCAAACTCATTCGAGCTGGAAAAGTGAAACCCGAAGAGCTAGGTGTCCGCGCCATTGACGAATTCACTGTTGAAGTGGACCTTGAAGAGCCAGACTCTGAGTTTGCATACAAATTGGCACTTCCAGCGCTCGCTCCTGTTCCAAAGTCAGGCTTTCAAGTGAGTCAAAGGCCTGAGCTTCTAGTGACCAGCGGTCCTTACCGACTGCGTAGCTGGAAAAAGGGCAGTTCCATTTTGATCGAACCAAGCCCCGGCTACCCGGGCTTTCAGCAAAGACCCGAAGTGAGCGTGTTATTCATTGATGACGACCTCACGGCCCTTAGGCTCTTTGAGGCGAATAAGCTGACCTTTTTAAGGCGAGTCACGACCCGAGACATTGCTCGGTTTAAAAACTCAAAGGAACTCTTTAAGGTTCCCGTTGCACGCTTTGACTACATTGGCTTTGGGCCAAAGCTCCTCGCCTACCCAAAGCTTCGGCGCGCCCTCACCCAAAGCGTGGATTACGTCACCTTTCTAAAGCTGATCGACACCCTCTCATCTCCGGGCTGCCCGAGTCTTCCGAGTGGTTACTTAGATCATGTGCCCTGCCTTAAGTTCAATAAGAGCCAGGCGCTCTCGGCACTTGAAGAGAGCTCCTTCCCTTTAAACGAGCGGCTTGAACTTCACTACTCACTTATGGGCGGAGACGACATTGCGACGGGCATGGAATGGTTTCAAGCTCAGTGGAAAAAGAATTTAGGTTTGCGAATCGACCTTCAAGGCAATGAACAAAAAATGTACATCGCCAACCTCAAATCTTCTGCACCGACACTGTTTCGAAAGGGCATTAGTCTGGACCGCCCCACGTGCCTTGCTGGTCTTGAAATATTCTCTAAAGACAACCCCGAAAACTACATTGGTCTCGACGACCCAAAATTTGAAGACTGGCTGAATCGCCTACGCAAAGTCACCGGCAAAAATGAGCGAAAAACGATTTGCCGAGCGGCGATTCAGTATTTGCTCAGTTTAAATCGCCTTATTCCTTTAGGCGAGATGCACTTCACCGTTATGGCTAAGCCCTTTTTTAAGGGCTGGCAACTCAACGAAATGAACCAATTGGATTTAACCGACCTGACCTTAGTCAAGACTCCTTAATTTAAGCTCCCTTGCGACTTTTCCGAAAAGAGAAGGTAGTAAGGAGGCCCAAATGGCCAAAGAACAAGGCAGTCCGAATAATGTGGTCGCACTTCCCACCAATTGCTCAGTAGAAAAATGTACTAAAAAAGTGTCGCGCCTCAAATTTTGCGAGGAGCATTTCGTGTGGTTAAAAGAAGGTTTGGTGACCAAAGAAGGCAAAAAGCCGAACGACTTTGATAAGAAATTTCAAGCCTTCTCGACCAGACATAAAAAGTCCGCCTAGACAAAAAGAGCCAACATTAAGACCAGGGCGATCACAAACGTTTTCGCCCCAAAGAGTAGGACTTCTACCATACCCTTAGGTATCGGCAGATTCTCGCGCAGCACTTGAGTTTAAGCCTTCTCTTTGTTAGTTATTTCGGTCTATGAACTCTTTGTATATTGTCACAGGTGCCGGTAGCGGAATTGGCCAAGCCATTGCGGAAGTTCTTTTGAAAGATTCAACGGCCAAAGTCTTAGGGCTTGGTCGCTCGCTCGAAAAGCTAAAAAAGACACAAGATCGCTTAGGCCCCAGGTTCTTACCCTACTCGGTGGATTTGTCTTCGCTCGCTCAAGCTGAAGAGTTCGCAAATGAAGTTCAAGGTAACTTTGAGCAAGACCCCTTAAAGGGTCTCGTCAACAACGCCGGAATTTTCGAACCTTCAAGCTTTGCAAAAGCTAGTGATGAAATCTGGCTCAAGCAGTATGAAAACAACTTGATGTCGGCGGTCAGGCTTTCGCGCGCCCTTTACCCCAAGCTCAAAGCCTCGGCGCCCAGCTCAGTTTTAAATATCAGTTCAACCTTAGGTCTTAGGCCAGTAGCCGGCACGAGCGCTTATTCAGCGATCAAAGCTGCGATGATTTCACTCACTGAGTGTATGGCGCTTGAGTGGGCCGCAGATAAAATCAGAGTCAACTGCATAGCTCCAGGCATCGTCGACACACCCATTCATAGCTTTCACAGTGGCCCCGAGGCCGAAAAAGCGAAAATGCACAGCGCTCAACCTATTGGGCGCATGGGGCAGCCACAAGACATCGCTCTGGCCGCTCGGTTTTTGCTTAGCGAAGAGTCTAGCTGGACGACCGGCTCTGTACTCAGCGTGGATGGCGGCATTCACCTTTGAGAAAAGTTCAGCTTTGCCGCAGGCGATATTTTCAATGTCACCATTTGTACTCAGTTAAAGAGTGGAGCGACGCCAAAAATTCTGAAGTGTTTGGGCCTTGTTTCACGCCAAAAGGTCATGGCCACAACTACGGACTCGATGTTTACTTAGAAGGCGATCCCGACCCCGCAACGGGAATGATCTTGAATCTTGTTGAGATAGATCGATTACTTGCCGAAATTCTTGAGCCCATTTCGGGTAAACATTTGAACTTTGAGGTTCTTGAATTCAAAGAGACAGTGCCGACCACTGAAAACCTAGCGCTCTTTCTTTTGGCGGCCTGGCAGAAAAAAGCTCAGGACCTGCCGGCTAAACTCGTTCAGCTTAGACTGTATGAGAACGACGATCTGTGGGTCGATATATGGCCGTGATGAACTTGACTAAGCGCTATCATTTTCAAGCGGTTCACTCTCTTGGTGCTGAGCCATACGTCGAGAGACTGCATGGCCATGAGTTTTCTTTGAGCGTTCGCGTTCAATGCCGACCTGGCATGAGGCACGCGGACAGAATTGTGAATCAACCGGACAAGTTTATTAGTCAGCTCGATTCGTTTTTAGACGAACATGTGCTCGCCCGCCTGCACGGCAAAGATCTGGGTGAAATAGTTGAGCCTGCAACTGGCGAAAACCTGGTGATTTGGATTTCTGAGCAATTCGAAAAATTTGAACATTATCGAGAAGTTTTAGACTTGGAACTGCAAGAAACACAAAAAAATCGCTTTCGTATTTTGTTAAATGAGGCTCGCACTTCTCGAAATGAGGATTCAAAAAATTGAGTAACTTACCCATTCGGCTCAACAAATTGATGTCTGAACGAGGTCTTTGCTCGCGGCGAGAGGCCGATAGTTTGATTGCCGATGGTCGAGTCAAGGTGAACGGTGTGATCGTAGAGTCTCTCGGAATAAAAGTTGATCCTTTGGTAAAAATCGAGATCGAACCGCGTGCGCAAAAGTGGCTCGATTCGCAAGTGACGATCCTTCTTAACAAGCCTGTCGGCTACGTTTCAGCTCAAGCCGAGCAGGGTTACACAAGCGCGATGGATCTCATCACCACTCCTAACCAAGACAAAACAGACACCATGCGCCTTCGCGATGAGCACCGAGACAAGCTCGCACCGGCAGGACGATTGGATATCGATTCACAAGGGCTGCTCGTGTTCACGCAAGATGGAGTGATGGCCAAAAGGCTGATTGGCGAAAACTCAGATATTGAAAAAGAATACCTGGTTCGGGTTAATGGTAAGTTGTCTGCGGCCGACTTGAAACGATTAAATGATGGCTCTATGGTGATCGACTCTAGAAAGTTAAGGCCGGCCTTAGTCGAGTGGATTAACGAAGACCAACTTCGCTTTGTTTTGAAAGAAGGTATGAAGCGGCAAATCCGCCGTATGTGCGAAAATGTCGGGCTTGAAGTGACGGGCCTCAAGCGAGTTCGCATCGGCAAAGTGAACTTGAGTTCTCTGCCCGAAGGCCAATGGCGTTTTCTGCGCGCGGATGAATCTTTTTAGGTCGATCGTCGTCAGAACTTCGCCCTTTCAAAAATTAATGGTCTAAACCTTGCCGAAAAATGGCTCCATTCTTTCCATGAAATATCGACTACAAAAATCTAAAATGATTGCGATTTTTTTAATGCCGCCGTTAGAAATAGACTTACTGCCTGGCCCTTACAGGAGGCCTCCTATGTATCAAGCCATTCTCATTGAATTTGTGAGCTACTTTTTGTGAGCGTAGTTTTTTAGCTACCGGCAAGTTCGACATTGACAAGGTTTTTCACTCCGTACATTGGCGGCTCACCAGATATTCGCCTGAGCGACATCATCCTTGGCTCGTACAAATTTTCCGTCCAATGGCGAAGTCCTAGCTTGAGTCTAAACGGACGCCAAGGCTCCTTCTTGAAACTCCAATTGCAAATTGAAAATTCCTAAAATACACACTTTTAAAACCCGTGATATATCAAGACCAAATGAAGCAACTCTCTTTTTTACCCAATCAACATTTAAGCTGCGGCGGAAGTTTAAACAACACTCGCCAACAATGCCGCACATTGAGCTCGAAACGGCCGATTCATCTTGTGCTGAAGTCGAAAGCGTCAGTGAATTTGTTTAAAAATCGACTACTTATTAAACATTTGATTTCAAAACATGCAGGTAGATTTGGTGTAAAGATCTATGCTTCGAGTGTTCAACGGGATCACGTGCACCTTGCGGCAAAAATTCCGTGTCGCTCCGCCTATCTCAAATTCATTCGCACCATCACCGGAATTTTAGCTCGCAAAATGGGCGCGGGGCTTTGGAAGTATAGACCTTTCACTCACATCGCCACATGGGGGAGAGAGTTTCGAAATCTACTCGACTATTTGTTTCGAAATGATATGGAAGTGTTTAAGGTTTGGCGTTTTCAAAGGTCGCGGGCTGGGCCGACATGACCAAAGCAAGGTCACATTCAAAAGGCGAAGCCAATCTTACGATTGCGACTCCACACCATGCCACTAGCCGATAAATCACCGCCGAAGCGCCTCAAGCGCGGCGATCTCCTTGGGGCGAAAGCCCGCCTCGCGGCGAAGTGGTTCTGATATGGGTTCGCGTCTTCTCGGTAGACGAAAAGTTAAGCTCCCCAGCCGCGCCACAAAATCATCTTCAGGGTCAAACCCCTGCTCTTTGGCGATTCGCTCATACCAATGACTTCCAAACTGAACATGACTCATTTCATCTCGGCGAATCACTTTGACTGCCTTCAATGCGCGGTCAGCTCGCACGCCAGAAAGCCTTCGCAAAATCGTTTCTGACGCATCAAGCCCCGAGCCCTCAAGGTACCGATGCACAATCAATATCCGATCAAGCAGCGAATCCTCACTACTCACCGCCTGCCAAAGCCCGATGTGAGTCGGGAACGACCCCCATTCAAAGCCCAAATCCTCAAGCGCCTCTAAGCAAAGGCGCAAATGCTGCCCCTCTTCAAAGGTCACCTGCGCAAGCTCAGAGCGAAACTTGATAGGCGCGTCTTTAAACTCGGCTAGAGTTCTTAAACCCAGCTCCATCGCTTGCAGTTCAATACTTGCCAAATCATGCAGCAATCTGGCCTGGCCCGCCACGCTCGATAGGCCCGCTTTTGGCGGAAGCTGGCTGAGGTTCATGATCTCAACATCCCGGGCCGGAGTGGATGGCACTTCATGACACTCTCCGCTCAATAGTTCGCCAAGCGCATCTTCAAGATGCGCAAGTTTTACGCTGACCAAGGGCTCCACAAGCACTTGCGTTTTTAGGTCTGGCCGGGCAATCATTTGAGTTCAAACTACCAGGTGAGGAATTATGGGTAAAGGTTGGAAAAAGGCTGGAAAACTCGAAGCATCGCAAAAAAAAGGCGCCCTGTTCACCAAGTTTGCGCGTGAGATAGCCGTTGCGGCCAAACTCGGCGGCGGAGACCCCGAAGCCAATTCCCGCCTAAAGCTTGCCATATCGGCGGCCAAGATCGCCTCTGTCCCTAAAGACACGATCGAGCGAGCCATTAAAAAAGGAACCGGCCAACTCGACGATGGTGTTCAAATCGATGAGATTACCTATGAGGGTTATGGGCCGCACGGAGTGGGCGTTATCGTTGAGTGCCAAAGCGACAATCGCAATCGCACGGTTTCTGAAATTCGCAACATCTTTAAATCGAGCGGCGGCAATATGGGTGAGACCGGCGCGGTCGCTTGGATGTTCGAGAGGGTGTCGCTGATTCAAGGTAGCAATGCAAATGCTAAAGATCTTGAAGAAGAGGCCATTGAGGCCGGCGCCAATGAGGTCGAAAAAGATGATGAAGGAGTGGTGAGCTTTTTTGGTGCGCCAGAAGATCTCGACCAAGTTCGAACGGCGCTGCAAGCGCGCGGCTGGGAAATCACGGTGGCCGAACTCTCTTACCGCGCTAAAGAAAAAGCCAAGCTTTCAGAAGAGCAGCTTAAAGAAGTTTATGAGCTGCTTGAAGCCC
>JBGSQJ010000253.1:0-2470 GCA_041738165.1 Bdellovibrionales bacterium | reverse complement strand
TGATCCACCAAAATGACCTTCAGATCCTTGATCACCTCTTTAGGAATGTCTTTCAGATCTTTTTCGTTCTCTTTTGGACAGATCACCATCTTGATTCCGCCTCTATGAGCCGCCATGACCTTCTCTTTTAGGCCACCGATCCCCAAAACACGTCCCCTGAGCGTGACTTCTCCCGTCATTGCTGTCGTGCGTTTAACTGGAATTCGCATCATAGCCGATACAATGCTGGTTGTGATGGCGATACCTGCTGAAGGTCCATCTTTCGGAATGGCACCCTCTGGAACGTGAATATGCACGTCTGTATTGGCAAAGTACTCTTTGTCTAAGCCAAAAAGCGGACCCCTCGAGCGCACATAACTCATCGCCGCTGTACAAGACTCTTTCATCACATCGCCGAGTTGACCAGTAACTGTAAAGCGACCCTTCCCCGGCACAACGGAAACTTCAACAACCAGTAAGTCCCCGCCCACTTCGGTCCAAGCCAAACCGTTTGTAAGACCAAGTTCATTGGCTCCTTCAATTTTCCCGTATTTGTACTTAGGGGCTCCTAAGTATTCGATCACTTTTTTAGGCGTGATCACATGGGCGACTGTTTTTGGCTTCGCTTTCTTCGCGTGCGCCGCTTTCATCTCTTCTCGCACGATGTCTTTGGCCTGTTTTCTACAGACCGTCGCCACTTGACGCTCAAGATTTCGCACCCCAGCCTCGCGTGTGTAAGAGCGAATGATTTCTTTTACAGACGGCTCATTGAAGGTGACTTTGCGGTCAGCCAACCCGTGCATCTCAATTTGCTTCGGAATCAGATATTTTTTAGCAATATTGAATTTCTCTGACTCGGTATAGCCTTCAAGATGGATCACTTCCATACGATCAAGCAGTGGCCTAGGAACCGGATGAAGTGAGTTAGCCGTTGTGAAGAACAATACTGGCGACAGATCGTAATCCACCTCTAAGTAATGATCCTGAAACGTGTTGTTTTGCTCAGGATCTAAAACCTCAAGCAAGGCGGCCGAAGGGTCACCACGAAAGTCCATGCTCATTTTATCAATTTCATCGAGAAGAATGAGCGGGTTACCTTTGTCGACCTTGCGAAGCGATTGAATGATTTTACCCGGCATCGCACCAACGTAGGTCTTTCGATGACCGCGAATCTCGGCTTCGTCGCGAACTCCGCCAAGCGAAATGCGTGTGAAGGGTCGATTCAGCGCTCTTGCAACCGACCTGGCCAGTGAAGTTTTACCTACTCCTGGAGGGCCAACGAGACACAAGATGGGTCCCCGCATTTGATCTGTTAATGTGGCCACCGCCAAGTGCTCCAAAATTCGCTCTTTGACTTTCTCAAGGCCCCAATGATCTTCATTGAGAATCACTTCAGCTTCTTCGATGTCATGTTTTTCTTCAGCGTAGTCCTGCCAAGGCAAATCGAGCATCCAGTCGATGTAGTTTCTCACCACTGTGGCTTCTGCACTCATGGGAGACATCATTTTCAATTTCTTAATCTCTTTGCGGACGCGCTCGCCAGCCTCTTTGGTCCAATTCTTTCTGGACGCGCGCTCTTCGAGCTCCATAAGTTCAGCTTGGTAATCGTCTTTTTCGCCGAGCTCCTTTTGAATCGCCTGCATCTGCTCATTGAGGTAATACTCTTTTTGCGATTTCTCCATTTGCTTCTTTACGCGATTTCGAATCTTCTTCTCAACTTCAAGAATTTCGATTTCACTGGTCATCAGATTGAGCAATTCTTCGAGGCGTTTGCCCGGGTCAAAGACTTCTAAAATTTTTTGCTTGTCTTCGAGCTTTAAATTCAACTGAGCCACAATGATATCGGCGAGCTCACCGATCTCTTCGATCGTCGAAACTCGCATTAAGATTTCGGGCGGAATTCTCTTATTTAATTTTACGTAAGTTTCAAAGGTATTCTTAACCGAACGAACAAGAGCTTTCGCCTCTGTTTCGTTGGCCGTAACTTCAACGACGTCTTCACTTTGAACCATAAAGAATCCTTCAACTTGAAGAAATTCTTTGATGCGCACGCGGCGCTTGCCTTCAACCAATACCTTAACAGTACCATCAGGAAGCCGAAGCAGCTGAATGATCGTGCCCACCGTGCCGACATCGTAAATGTCTTTAGGGTCAGGATTATTCGTCTTCGCATCTCTTTGAGCTGCCAAAACGATATCCGTCTGCTTGCTCATCGCTTCTTCTAACGCATTGATACTTTTTTCTCTGCCGACAAAGAGCGGCATCATCATGTGAGGGAAGATGATCAAGTCCCTCAACGGCAGGAGTGGAAGTTTTTGAATCGCGGAAGAGGCAGTGGGAGTGCTCATATTGGGCTCCTTCTCTTAACTCCATTCTGAGTTCAAAAGGTGCCCCCGTCAAAGCCGCATTCAAGAAATACAGCGACTTTTTCGGTTAATAAAAAAAATTTAAATTTTAAAAAACTTTTTGACCTAGGCCCTAAGCGCTTTCG
>JBGSQJ010000190.1:0-4373 GCA_041738165.1 Bdellovibrionales bacterium | reverse complement strand
CCTGCTGGTTTCCGAATGCTCGAACAAACCCTTGAATGGGCTCACCACTTGAAGACTGGTCTTTTGGCTTCGCTTTGCACGACTGAAAATGCGGAAGAAAATAATTTGAAAGCCCGTTGATGAATCGACAGTGAACCAGGTCTTCTATCCAGTTTCTAGCGAAGACTCCGGCCACGACACCAGTTAAGGCCGATGCCCCAATGACCAAAATCGGAGGTACACCCGTGAGTCGACCGTCAAATAAATTGCCGGCGTTCATCGCAAGATCAACTCCCAGAGCGAAACCAGAAAGAGGTAAGGTCGAGACTAACTTTGAACTCAACAGGCGTAAGCCGACTCGAGCTCTATGATTGAGACCCAATCCACGTTGAGTTGAGATAAGTGACATTTTAATAAATTCAAAAAACTCACTCTCAAGTTCGTCTCGGCGTTCCGATTTTTCAATCGCCGCTACAAGTCTTGAGGTTCGCAAATGAAAAACTCGAGAATTATTTAATTCTGCTATTGAGCTAGACAAGTCGAGCATTTTTGAGAGAACGGAACGCACGAACTCACGAGCCTGATCTGGCGGCAAGTCTACGATCGTTTGCAATTGCCGAATCGACGATTTTGCCTTGTCCAAATCATCTAGGTTTTTAATGCCACGCTCGCCAACTGCCAAAGATAGCGCCTGGTCATAAATTTTGCTGAACACCAAATCGTAATCCAGAAAAAGTTGAAAGAGCTGATTGGTGTTTTTCGCCTTCGCCAAAAGGAACTGGTCAGCCACTCCCTGCTCGATGGCACCCAGCAGACCTTCACAATCATTGAGGTACTCCTCGCCCTTGATAAAGGCGGATACACTTGTCTTTTTCTGGAGCTCTTTGGCGCTTGTGTGACTAAAAATAGCCCAGCTGTTTTGGGCGACCAGCACGAGAGCGAGGCCCGCTAAAACCACTTTTTTCTTGGCGGGCTCACGAAAATTCCGCATCCCGATTACTCGAGAGCTCGCATTTGATCGACAAGCAAAATCACTTGCTCTGAGTACTCAGACCAGAGGTTCGCATCTGGATCGGCGGGCCGCGTGTCGGCAATTTTAACGAGCATCGGCCTTAACTTTTTAAGCAAGGTATAACTGCGGTTTTGCTCAAGCTCGAGCTCATGAAGTTGTTTGAGATCAGATTTGAGCTTTAACAAAATCATTTCGGATTTGCGAACGTCCTCTTCGTGAAGCTCAAGTGTCGACTGAGAAAATGGCTTTTTGCTCAATGTATTGATCAATTCCCTGACCGCCGTCACTTTTTCGGCCAGGAGCGAGGCCGCAGATTTTGAGCGCTGGGGATCGTATGAAAAATCACGCTCAAAAAGTTCAACGGATCTTAATAGCTGAAATTGCCGGTCAAATGCATCTGGTGATTCGATTACGGCCCTCGCTTTTTCTTGTAAAGCGTCTAAAGCGCCCACTAGATTGAGTGTGCCAAGCATGTTTGACGCCGATTCGACCGCTGCCTTGATTTCTTGAATCTCAATGTGTCCTAGATATGCGATTTGTACCGGAGTCATTTCGCAAACTGAGGTTTCGCAGGCTTGCTCGAGCGTCAAAAGACCATCTTTGATACCTGATTCATAGTCCTCAAGCAGCCCATCTAAGATAAACTCTGTGTTGGCCTCAATCGCCAAATAATCAAGCTCAACGTCTTCAGATGAACTCATTTTTAGATTCAGCGGACTACTCAACAACGCAAGGTTGTTCAACGTAATTCCCGTAAATCCTCCTCCAAATAGTCCAGCAGCCCCGCCACCTATGCCCAAGCCAAACGTAAGTACGGCCCAAGTTAAAAAACTCAGAACATTCCATCCAAGATAGGGCTCAACAAGGTTATCACTCAACCAAAAGCCCGATAAACCGCCGATAACCGCCCCGCCTGCCATGCCGGTCAGGGCCAACGCGACTGGGAGCGGCCCTCTCATCCCATCCATACTTTCGGACAGGTCGTTTCTCTTGTTGATCGCGCTTTTTATTGTCGTCAACAAACTAAACCGAGTGGTCACTTCTAAAAGTCTAAACACTTTTTCTTTGTGATCTGAGTTTTGGATGGCCTCGATCATTTGGGTCACTTTTAAATGGGCCACCCGGCTACGCTCTTGGGTGGGCAGACCCGACATGCGCACGGCTATCTTTTCTAAGACCGCTTGATTGAGCTCATCAAACTGCTGATTGGAAGACTTCATAAGTGCGCGAACTTGGACTATGTATTTTTCTAGGCTTTTTTGGCCGGTGATTTTGACAAAGCCACGGCTCTTCAGAACGGCAGATAGGGCCTCGTCGTACTCTTGTGAAAAGATCAAACCGTAGTCATAAAGAAGCTTTGTGAGCTGCGCTTCATTTTGAGACTGGTCTAAAAAGAACGACTCCACTTTGCCGGTTTGCATAGCCTCTAACAGGCCCTCACAAGAGTTCAGGTAGCGCTGCATGGGGATGCCGCGAGCCTTGTTCTCATCAAGCTTTATCTTCTTTTCGGCCTCCTTGGAACTTGAGCCGTCTTCAATTTCGGCATGGGCGAGAGTCGCCGAGTTAAACACCAACGCCATAGATAAAATCAATTTGAGCCATTTAGGCGCAGTTTTGCTGATCAATTGGACAATCTTGGTCATCGCTAATGCCTCTCAATTACGTTCTGACTCGGTTTTAAGATTACTAAGGCAATTAAAATGCCAAGCCGTCTAAAGCGACGACTAGATCTTCGGCGAATTTAAGCCAAAGGTTCTTATCTGAGTTCGTGGGTTTTGTAGCATTCATGTTATGAATAATGGGTTCTAAAACTTTTAAGTTTGCATAGGCCTGAGTTTGCTCTAGCTCGAGATCTTTAAGCTGCTTGAGATCGGTTTCCATTTTGAGCATCAGCAGTTCTATTTTTCTAATTTCGCTTGGAGATCTCTTTGCGATGGCTTCTTTAAATGGGGCATCAGCCAGATTTTTAATGTAGGCTCTAACCATGATCACCTTCTCAGCCAACGCCGCGGCGGCAGACTCTGAGCGCTTGCCATCATAAGAAAAGGCCTGCTCAAATTGTTCGACTGACTTAAAAAGTGCGAATTGTTTGTCGAGTTTGCCGGGTGATGAAACCACATCTTGGGCTTTTTCTTTTAGCGCTTGAATCGCCTCACCTAAATCAACAAAACCCATAGACTTTACGGCCGCCTCGCTGAGTTCACGCACTTCTAGGATCTCGAGATGCCCCAGGTAAATGATTTGAGCCGGGCTAAGGGCGCACACGCCCTTTGAGCATGCTGATGAGAAATCTAAAATTTTAGACTCGACGCCACTGTAGTGATTCCAGAGTAGGTTATTTACGGCGGCCGTGTAGTTTCGCTCAATAACATGAACTTCGCGAGAGAGAGCCTCGTCGGGAGTCAATTTTACGCGAAAGGGATCTCCGGATGTTACCCATTGAGATATTTGTGTGCGGCCTTTAAGGCCCAAGTAGGCACCTAGAAGTCCCCCGATCATTATGGAACCTTGGAATGTCGAATTTATCCATTCGGCGGACGAATATCCTGTTAACTCAACCAGAGCACTGTAACCTAAGAAAGTTTCAAGAAGGCCTATAGCTCCAAAGTCACCAAAGAGAAACGCCATGGCCATCCCAAGCGTCCAAAATAATATTCCAGGCGCACGATCCGAAATATCTTCCCACTCCTCATGAGTTTTGAATCCCCGGTTATGCTTTAAAGTATGAGCCTTTACTACTTCTAGTAGGTTAAGCCGCGCGACAACTTCGAGAAGCCGCATAATCTCGGCTTTTTTAGGCGAAGTCTCGATCGCGGCTTTTAAATTTTTTAGTCTCAATGATTCCACCCGGCCCAAATTGGCGTTCCCGTTGGCCGCAGCCAAGGTGATCATTTTGTCCAATACGCCCATAGAAAGAGCATCGAAACCCGCGTCGTTCATTTTGAGAACCTCACGAATCTGATTTATAAACTTTCGAGGAGATTTCCCGTTTTCAGGAAACTCAATCTTGCGCTCATTTAATTCTAGAGTAAGAGCTGCCAGATACTGCTTCGTGAATACCAGATTATAATCAGCCATTAGGCCTAGCAGTTGTTCTTTTGAATTTGTTTGATCTATTAAAAAGCTCTCGACCCTGTTTTCTTGAATTGCCCCGAGCAGGCCCTCACAAGTGTTGAGGTAAGGTGCGATCGTCAGGGTTTGACCCTCAGATTCACCTACAGACTCAGACTTGGCGGCATGGGCGAGCGTCGCCGAGTTAAACATCAACGCCATTGATAAAATCAATTTGAGCCATTTAGGCGCAGTTTTGCTGATCAATAAGACAATCTTGGTCATCGCTAATGCCTCTCAATTACGTTCTGACTCGGTTTTATGGATATTA
>JBGSQJ010000159.1:0-5110 GCA_041738165.1 Bdellovibrionales bacterium | reverse complement strand
TATTTCGAAGAACCTGGTGCACCACCAAAAAAATCGAGGGGCTAAGAGAGCACCTCGCGATCTATGCTATGCGGCACAACCAAAGGATTTTAGAAAAACTGACCTGACGGACATGAAAATGACCATGCTGGTCGGCGGCCGGACAACTGTTCTATATTTTAGGTGCAGGCAAGTGGGGCAGTTTTTAAAACTTCCGAGTCAAGACAGCCACTCCCCCACGACCATCGCGCAAGACCCCAACAACCACAGACTGCCGCCCTGAAGCGGCTCCCTCGGGAGTTTTCCATGTCGTCGATTCGCCAACTAGAGTTCGCGGATTGGCCAATGTTCCATCGGTGATGAACCATGTGGTCTCAAAGACCTCGGTGAGCGTTGAGCTGCTGCCTGAGCCATTGACGTAGTTGTAACTTTCGGCCGTTGAGCTAGCCGTGAAGCTCAGGCTCACTTCACCAGAGGGCAAGCTAACCAGTGAACCGCCATTGACAAGAAGGTCACCCATTACGGGATTCGCATTTGGCGTTTTCGTTGAAAGCAAAATGCGGCGAAAAGCATTTACCGTACTGGTCGCACTAGTGGCCTTAACGTGAATCAAATAGGCAACACCATTGTTTTGAATGGCCGCCGAATAGGCGCTCAATATTCCTGAGGGAATAGTCAGACCGACCGAGATCGCCCCACTTGCCGGAACTCCCGTACGCTCGGGATCACCAAACGTTCCAGCTCCGGCGCCGCCACCATTGCTCACAGTTACGGTTTGCACACTCGAGGCATACTGCGTCCCTGTGCAAGTCGGCTCAGCCCCCACCGCCACTCCTGGATCCAAGCAACTCTGCACCTCAAGTGTGAGAGTTCCTGTTCCGCCAAGGTCACTCAAATAGGGCTGCAATTGAACCGTGGTCGTGCCCGCCGATGGGTTTTGAATTTCGGGAAGATCCACCAGCAAAGCGAGCACACGTAATCGATCGAGTTTACTGTACTGAGGAAGGGTGTCGTCACTACAGCCGCATAGAGCAAGACTACAGGTTGCGATAAACAACCAAATACCAACTTTCTGAGCTCCCATTTCATACCGAGATTCCAGTGCAACTCCACTTTCGCGCCAAGATTTCATTAGAATTCCCCTTTCACGCCGATGGTGGGCAGGATCGGCAATCCGGTGACCTTTTGCGATTCGGAATAGTCGTAGGCGTACGTGCGACCTTCTTGATTCTTTCGGTTCGTAAGGTTTTGCACATCAAGGTAGGCCGATAAGGTGAAGGTGTCGTAAATCCACTTATGATCGATGCGAGCATCCACTTGAAAAAACGCATCTTCACGCTCAGAATAACTCTCACCTCGCTTGGGCACATAGACATCGTTGTCCGAATCAAAGGTGGCGCCAACAACGGGGGTATAAGGATTGCCAGTCACATAGCGCGTCCGCACACCGTAGAGCCAAGAGCCACTTGCGTAGCTAGTTAATAGGTTAAACGAATGCCGCTGATCATAGGGTGACGGCAATTCGGGTTGACTTGGGCTTTGGCGGCGACTCACTAAATAAGTGTATGCACCCGTAACTGACCAGGATTGAGATTTAAATTTGACCTGCGTCTCTACCCCTTGAATACGCCCGGTGCCATCGTTGCTATAGTTTTCGGTCACCAAGACGCCATCGCGCTCAACATATTTGCTGCTGGGAATAATCATTCGATCGAGAGTTTTATAGAAGCCGGTTAGCGAGACCAACCAACCGTCGGCTCGATTTTGCCGAAAATCTTTTTCGATTCCTAAAGCATACTGACGAGTGCGCTGACTCCTGATCTGGCTATTGCCAAATGTCGAATCGGACTCTTGCCCGCTCGGCACTTGATGATAGAGGCCTGTGGCCAATCTCCATATCAAACTCTCACTGGGAGCGAAGCGAATCGCCGCGCGGGGCTCTAAGAGGTTCTCATCGGTGAGCACGAAGCGATTGAAGCGCAAACTTGGAATAAAGGTCCACCTTGAGTCCTCAATGGGTTTGAGTTCGTTGCGAAAATAAACACCAATGACGTGAGACTCACCTTTCACGCTTCGCTCTTTAAGTTCGCCGCTCGCTAGCGGATTGCTCACCCCACCCTCACTATAGGTGTCTGGCAAGCGCACGCTGACTCGATACCAATTGTAGAGGTTGTCTAACCCTAAATTGTACTTGTATCGACCCGAGACCTTGTTCTCAAAGTCGGAGCGAACGGACAAGGTGCTTGAGGTCAAGCGAAAATAATTGTCGGTGACATCAAAATTGATGTCGTTAGAGCCATAACCAACTGACGCATCCAGCTTGCGCCTTCGATCGATCTGCCTCGTCCACTGCGGAATGACTCGATAGAACCACGTTTCTTGCGAAAAATCTCCCCGCAAGGCCGGATCGTTATTGACCGGCTTAGACAAAACAAATTCGAGCTCGTCTTTTGAAATAATTGAAAACACCCGAAATTCGTCGCGATCATTTATTTTTTTATAGTACTGGGCATTGAAATCATAAAACACCGGCGCCACGGTGAGGTTGAAATTTTCATTGTCTTTGGCAAGTTGTTTGAACACCTCACCGACATAAGAGTAGCGGCCGCTGACAAGGTATCCACTACTTGATGAGATCGGACCCTGCACCAGGCCGCCGACATTAAAAATATCCATGAAGGCCATGCCTTGAGTGCGATCGAGCTTGGGTTTGCTGACTGTAAGACCCACATGACCACCAAGGGCGCGGCTAAATTCAGGCCCATAGCCAGACGATAGATAGTTAACACTGTCGACAGCTTCAGGGGTGACAATCGAACTCAAACCGCCAAAGTGAAAAATCAACGGTACTTCATGACCCTCGATATTGTACTTTGAATCTTCGGGCTCGGCCCCTTGAATGACAACCCGTGAGTCCCAGCCGCCGACGCGGTTGACTCCAGGTAGATTTTGGACCGCTTTAACGGGGTCGCCACCGCTACCTGGAACGGTCAAAAATTCGCTTTGCTCGAGTCTTTTTTCAGAATCATCACGGCGGTTGCGCGTGTCGGTGATCGTAGTTTCAAAGTAATTTAGCTGAGCCTTCGCCACGTACAGGCGCAAATTTTCGAGATCGCCAGTTAACTTGATCTTGCGACTGAATTTTTCGTAATTGGTTACATTGATGATGATTTCAACTTCCCCAACGGCAGCGGCGGTGAATCTGAATTTTCCATCTTGATCGGTAACCACCTTTAGCTGTTGAGGTAACAAAAAAACATTTACTCCTGTGAGACGCTTACGTGATCCTTTTTCAAAGACCTGACCTGAAACCACCGTTGGCTCTGCCAGGGGAGTGACGATGATTTTTGTCGCTGCATCTGCTGTTGTGGCTGCTGTTGGCACGGCCACTGGCTGATTTGCCTCTGCCGCACCGAGAGCCATCGTCAGGCAAAGAAAGATTAAAGTTCCCAAAACCGGTTTCACCCCAGACTCCCCTTTAGTTCAAAACAAAGCGATAGGCGTAGCGAATGCGCACCGCTACAGATTTTTGCTCGATTCGCGCAGGTTCAAATTCAAATCTATAAACCGCCTCAAGCGCAGCTTCATTTAATCCATAACCGGGGCCCTCGATGAGCCGGGCCTCACGAACTCGGCCCATCTCATCGATCAACAAATCCATCAAGACGGCGCCCTCAACGTTCTGAGTGTGTGCCTCGCGAGGATAGGGAATTCTCACTTCTGTTTTGAGCCGAGGCATCTGCGAGACTAAATACTCTGCGGCTGGAACCGGCAAAGCATCGGTGTTCTCTGCAATATCTTGATCGATTGGCTTGGCGAGGGTGTTGCCGGCTTTGATCTCAACGGCTCCAGGAGCTTGGCTCGTGTGCGCGGTCTTGGTGAGTCCAAAGACGGGTTTCACCTTGTCGTTGGCTGGCGGCGGAGTGGCCGTCACCTGGACAACGGGCTCAGGCGCCCGCTCACTCTCGGCCCGTTGAACTTCTTGAATCGAAATTTTCACATTCTGAATGGCGCGGGGCCTTTTCCCCAAACCCCAGCTTAGGAGCACGGCCAAGGCCAAAAAGCCGAGATGAAAGGATGCCGACTGGCGCAGCGCCAAGGTCATTGGCTATTTTTCTCCACTTGAATGGCAAAGCTCTCGATCCCTGAACTTTTAATTATGTCGATGGCTCTCACCACATCGCCGTGACGAGCCTCAACGTCCGCACTTAGCACCGCTTCAGTTTGCGCATTCTCACGGCTCGCCTCAAGTGCTCGCTCGCGCAGTTGTTCGATGGTCAGCAGCTCTCCGTTTAACAAGTACTGCCCGGTTTTGGTAACGGCCACTGAAAATGTAGATAGGCTCTGGGTTTGCGACGCAGAGGTTTTGGGCAATTGAAGACCCAGCACATCTTTCATCATCATGGGCGCCGTCACCATAAAAATAACGAGCAAAACCAAAACCACATCGACAAAGGGAGTGATATTGATTTCGTTTATGCCTTGTAGGTTCTCAGAATCAAACGACGACCCAGCCATTATCCACCCTCTGTGAACTGAGCGGCCATGGCATCTTTAATGGCCTCGCACTCGCGAAGCAGCATCAACAGGCGCCGAGTAAAGTAATTGTAAGCAACCACGGCAGGAATCGCGACACCCAATCCAACAGCGGTGAGCAATAGGGCTTCGGCCAAAGCAAACATGACTTTTTGCGAATCCAATTGACCGGTTGAGAGCTCACCGAAGGCGACGATGATACCTAAGATGGTCCCGAGTAAGCCGACAAAGGGCGTAGTGGACCCCAAGGTTCCCAGAATGGGTAAACCTTTTTCGATCTGAGGGCGCTGCCGGGCCCAAAAACTATGCGCTGACTTTTCCATTTGGGTTACGCTCTTGCGTCCCAAAAGAACCTGAACTGTGCCGGATCTGAGGCCATCATGATTTTTGGCGTATTGGCTGAGCTCAACTTGCGCACCGGACTGGATCCAATCAAAGAGCTTGCTCGATTCATCTTTTTCTTCGAGGGCCTTAAAAAAACGCCGGCGTTCTAGGATGATCGCGATAGACCAAATGGAGAGTCCAATGAGTGCCACCAAAATCAAGCGCGCCAACCACTCCACAATCAGTAACCAAGCCATTTGCTACCCCCAGT
>JBGSQJ010000113.1:0-10340 GCA_041738165.1 Bdellovibrionales bacterium | reverse complement strand
GAATATGGCCGAGAAAAGGGCTGGAAGAGTATGGAAGCCTACCCGTTTTCCGCCCAAGCTATTCAAAAGCACGGCAAAGCATTGCTTTGGCCAGGATTGACAGAAAATTATGAAAAGTCTGGATTTTCTAAGCTACAGGATCACTGGCTGAGCAGCCCCGAAGCCGAGCGATTTATTTATCAGCACGATTTATGAGTGATTCTGCTTCTTGTGAATAATTCAACTTCAAATGTCACTCGTTGTCTAACTTGCGCAGCTCTTCAACTGGATCATAACCGCCGCTAGACTGCGACTCTTTGTCTTCGTGTGCAGAAAGTTTCGCGCTGTCACTTTCGCTTTGCATTTCTCGCACTAACTCTTCGGTTGAGGCCGTTCCACGCGTGCGCGAAATGGCCGCGCATTGGTGTTGTTCTGCCGTTTTCTTTTCGTCAATCCGCCCTTTTTCAGATTCACCGGCGCTGCAAATAAACTGACCCGAATCGAATGGCACTTGTGCGCTAAAATTTCTCGAGATGGGGAATGATTCACAATGCAAAGTCTTGGCGAAATGACCGTAATCTAGAGTTTTCGACTGCCCTTTACAAATATCTATAGCGACCTGACAGGTGCTTGTTTGAGCGTCCCTCATCCATAACATCTTATTGCAGGCTAAAACCCCTTTGTGATTGTTGTCTGCAATGCCGGGGCTATTAATTGCTGAGAGTGCCCTTCGCCATTCAGGGACTAATCGCATCTGTTCAACTTCGCCATAATCAGCACAACTATCGAATACATCCTTCTCAAAAGCCAAACAACGCTCGTGAAAGGCAATACAGTCCTGGTAGGCTCCACTTGCGGCGACCTCGCCTGCCAAGCCGGCCGAAATCATTCCATTATAAACATCTGATTTTACTAGCTGGCAAATCGCCTCGATCTTTGGATTGCCTGCAGCAATAGCCGCATCGCTCAACAGCACGAAACAAACAAGAACCATGGGTGAAAACGCCGCGCCTAAGACTTTCATAGTTTCTCCCCGTGTGGCCTGAACTCTATCTGACCTAGAATATTATCGAGCAAAACGGCGCGAAATTATAACCAATGGCACGAGTATCTCGAGATGAGACGCAAAACAGTCTTACGCCACTCCTAAAAAACCGACCAATTCCAAACCCCTTCTCAACAATAGACACCCCCATGGTTTTTCTAGACCTGAAGACTCAGTGCGTTATACTGAATTTGGAGTGAGGATCATATGGACCTCTCAAGGAGGATACAGATGAAAATCTTGCCAAGGGAATGGCGACTTGATCCACCACCGAAGTAGCCGGGCGATCACGGAAATCAGATTGTTCGGTTTGATCAATTCTCTCGAAGGAGGTTCGGATAGAGAGATAGAGACAATCTTTAGGTTGTTTCTTCCTTTGCTCAGGGCAAACCGCTGCGAAAGCGCGGGACGCAAAATCGATCGGGGCTAAGGTGAAAAGACTAGGCCGGCTGGATTGCCAGAGGAATGGGCCTGTTGGAAATGGAAGAATAACCGATAGGCCCGCGTAAGGGACGACGCGGGTTTTTTTTGCTTAAAATCACTCTAACTTTTTCGCCAGATCGAGCCAATCGGCTTCGATCGTACCTGAGCCGTTGATGGCTTGCCCCAAATTCATCAAAGTCAATGAGTTGCTGACTTGAGTGAGGTTTCGAGTTTCGCCCGCTGAGTTCGCATCAAGGCGCGCAATGGCCGCAGAAATCACCTCGGCTGTTTGAAGCTGATCTTGAAGCGCAAGCAGTTGCTCAGTTAGATTGCGTCTAGCCTGAGACTCTTTCTTTAAATCCGCATCCGACTTCAAAAGCCTTTGACCATGAGAAAGATAGGCCTCTGTATTTTTGATTGTCTCATTGGCGAAAGTCTCAATTGCACCAAGCTCAGTGCGAATTTTAGACAACATTTCTTTTCTCTTAGATATACGATCACCCACGGACTCTAAGAAGGTTCGTTGGCTCAACTCACCCACGCGCTTAGATTCAACGGCCGCGCGAATCTGTCGGCTTAGCTCTCTTAAGAAATACCTCTCGTCGAGTAAGACGCGAATTTGGGCCAGGGCACTCGACACCAACATATTTCGGCGGCCAATCAAGTCTTCACCAAAATCCGCATAAGCCGCATCGACGTAAACCTTTGAAGAAGGATGTAACAATTCAAACTGCTTCTCGTACGCCGAAAAATCGGCGAATTTTTCGACATTCGCCTCTAGCTGATTTTCTAGTGCCGCCTGATCCAGGCTATCGATAAGGCTCACCTCTCTAGATGGCGAAATCTGGCCGCTCAACATTCCCGATTGCAACCTCTTTAGAAATCGCGGCCGATGAAATAGCTTTCGCATGACCGGCCGAAATTTCTGGAGTCCGATAAACGACAGTACCCCACTCGCGAGCGACGCAAATTCGTTGGTCAAAAATAGGCTCAGCTTTTTTACCTGGTCGGCGTCAATCTCGTAGCGATTGTCTCGAATTCCGTCGCCAAAAAATTCGAATTGGTCCCAGTACGTTAAAAATTGGGTGCCATAATACGAGGAGGTGTACTCGACCAATGGCTCCCATGGAACGCCATATACAATAGGTGTGAGCACAGCTGTAGTGACAAGCGCAACTTTCGCTATGACTCTCCAGCGATTTTCGCTGTAGGCGTGTTTGTTGCCGTCAGTTTTCGGATTTGATCTCCAACTCTTTACACCCTCTGACCCGCTTCCATCTCGAAACGATTGATATTCGAAGTCCACAAGATAAGTTGCCGCAAACTTTAAGAAATCAGGGTACCCAGCGATAATCGTCGCAAGCACTTCTCGGCGCAGCGCCGAATTGGTTTGGTAAGGGCGAAGAAGTGCGATTCGGCGCCTGGTTTCAGCGACACTTAGTTTGAGACTCTCACTGAAGCGAATGAGATCGGGCTCCGTCCATGTTTTGGCATTTAGCTTGTATTTTTTAATCACTACATCCCATATGTGCTTAGCAATTATCAATTGATCTGCAGGCTTTAGCGTAACGAAATTGGCTCGCGCGGCCTCAAACGTGAAACTTGAAAAGTCCCCGTCTTTTCCATATACCAACTCTTTGTACGCATTTTCAAATGCCCTCAGCGTCTCGCGATTGAACAACTCGTCTAAATCGACCACCATGTCTTTTACAATTCGGGCGCGAACCGGACTCACAGCCCCCAACGCCGAATGGCTTCGAACCGATGCCTTATCGTCGGTGACAACTGCGAGCTCGCCCTTCGACATCGGGCTTTCCATTTGAACGGTGACGAGCGGCTCTTCGCAAGATTTTTCGGTCACGCGTTCAGGCACAGGTACCTGAACTCTGCCCCATTTTCTTTTTGGTCCGCCGCTCTCGTTGCCTTCAGCTATCGCACCTTGGGGCAACGGCAAACTCAAACACAAAATCAAAACCAGCGTCGATCTCACTTGTTGTCTCCAACCGTCGCGGCTTCAGATGGAATTTGAAGGCTAGCCGCTGACAATTCTTCGATTTCATCTGCAAACTCATCGCGAGCGACCTCAAGAAGTAGCGGCTCTTCACTCGAATGAATAGATCTTCGAATCTCATCGGCCCGCGCAATCGCCATATGTCTCAACTCAATTTTTCTCTCAAGCTCGGCCTGATACGCTCGATCAGACAGCTGCTGGGCCACCACTTCTCGAGAGACAGCCTCAATGACTTTGGCCATTTGGTCTGGAGTTGCGAGTGACTCAACTCTTTGCTGCCTCAAATCTTCACCTTGTCGGCCCAAGTCAGTTTGAATTTTGTCAAACATGGCCCGATTGTGGCGATCCAGTGTTCGCGTAGTTCTAAGGGCCTCTTCAAGTTTTGCACTCGACGCTTCAACGATAGCCGAACCAACTGTCACAGGAATACTCACCGTTTTCACGCGGTGAATCTGCTGAATCGCTTGCCGATTGTGAACAATTTTTTGCTCCAAAACGGCGATCATTGTTTGGCCGGTCATTTCAAGCTGTTGAAGTGTGTTGATGCGCTCCAAAAGCATTCGAATAAACTTATCCAAGTTATTCATGAGAACGTGATTTTGTTGAGCTTGAGCCTCTTTATACCCTTCTTTCACTAGTTCAAGTAGTCGGTGGCTAAGGGCCAGCGAGTACTCAAGTTTAACTAGTCCTGAAGAATTTCTATCGATCTCGCGCTCAAGCTCGATATTCACATTCTCGAGTTGCTTCTTTTGGTTGTCGAGTGAAGCTATCATAGCATCAATAGCTTGCTTGGCGGTCTGCATTCGGTCAGCGGTTTGCTCAACAATGAGCTTTCCAATTCGGTTGCCAATCAATGGCATGTTTCGCAAACTTCGAATGCCATTGTAAAACCCACCTGGCCCGGCATTCAATGCACTTAATGCATTCAATACATCTGAAATTGTGGCTGGAGCCTCACCATCGCCTTTTTTTGCGGCTTCAGCACTTTTGTTAAGTTCTGCTAGTGAGGTGTCGAGCAATCGATTTGCGCGGTGATCACCCAGTAGCTCCTCAACTTCACGCCCTAAATTTTCGGCCGTCGCATTGAAATCTATCTTCAATCCCGAATCTCTGGAAGCTTCAATCAGAGCGGCCGCCATGGCCTGAGCTCGTTCTTCGATTTCAATATCATTATTCGAACCATGTTCGGTGTGAGCCCGAACCACCAAAAAATTTGAGCAATCATTTGCATCAGTCGCTTTTTTCTCACGCGCCGAGGACTTCGAGCCAGTCGACTTTCTGCCGGCGGCCATGGCTACCGGGCCACTTGCAACCACAACGGCGGAAGCGACAATCGCAGCTTTTATCCATAGATTTCGAGCCGAATAGGGCATCTTCAACCTCACGTACAAATAATTGAATAATTGGTTCCGCTGCTTGTAGAGCAAGATGCATTCCATAAGATCTCTCAGCTCAATGTCCGCTAAGTCCCCATTTTTGCTCAGTCACCGATCTCGTACCCGGCAAAAACGCCAAAAATCGTCGCCGCCTTGCCAATTTGGGCTAAATTTTTTGACCTGATCACCGATCCTCCCTAATATCAGCGCTTAAATTTAAGGAGCGCTGCCCATGAAAAGCCTTTGGAACGATGCTGACGCAAAAAAGTACGCCAATGACCCCGTAGCCCTTAGGGCCTACACCTCTCGCCTTCTGGGGCAAGAACCTAGCCTCGTTCAACATGGCGGCGGTAACACTTCGGTCAAAGCCTCTCGAACCAACCTTTTTGGTGAACCAGAAGAGCTCCTTTACGTCAAAGGAAGCGGCTGGGATTTAGCCACCATCGAGCCTCAAGGATTCGCGCCAGTGAAGATGGAAATATTGTTGCGAATGGCGCAGCTCGAACACCTCTCAGACACCGATATGGTGCGCGAGCAAAAGGCCGCGATGACCAACCCTTCAGCGCCGAACCCATCGGTCGAAGCGATCATGCATGCGATCATTCCATTTAAATTTGTTGAGCACACTCACTCTGATGCCGTGGTGACATTGACCAACACTCCAAAAGGCAAAGAATTCGCTAGAGAAGTGTTTGGTCCGAATGCTCTACTTGTGGACTACGTGATGCCTGGTTTTGTTTTGGCTCGCAGAATTTATGAACTCACAAGAGACGCCGACTGGACCAAACTTGAAACGATCGTGCTTCTCAACCACGGCATATTCACCTTTCACGACGACGCCAAAATCGCCTATGAGAAAATGATTGAGCTCGTCACCAAAGCTGAAAAGTTTTTGATTTCAAAAGGTGCCGAGGGCGCGCTCAAGAGCAAACCCGACTCCACCCCGACCTCACTCGAGATGGCCACGTTAAGAAATGCACTGGGCAAGCAGATGGGTAAACCTCTGCTCTTGAGACTCAACAATTCAGAAGAAGCCGTTGGATTTTCTAAGTGGGAAATCGCCAACGCCGTCACCGACAAGGGCACCGTCACACCAGATCACGTGATTCACGTTAAACCTCGCCCCTTGTTTGTTAATGGTGATTTTGAAAAAGACGTGATGGCATTTTCTGATGATTACAAAAAATACTTTGATCGACATAAAAAAGAAGGTCACAGCATTTTAGACACTTGCCCAAGATGGGTGGTATGGCCCGGCAAAGGCTGCTTGTCGATTGCCACAACCGCCAAGGGCGTTCGCATTATCGATGACATCATCACCCATACACGCCGATGCCTACAGTGGGGTGAAAAGCTGGGCGGCTGGAAGCCCGTCAGCGAAGCTGATTTATTTGATGTTGAGTACTGGGAGCTCGAGCAAGCCAAACTCAAAGTTGGCGGCGGCTCAAAGCCCATGCTGCAAGGCCAAGTGGCCGTGGTCACAGGTGGAGCGAGCGGCATAGGCAAAGCCATTGCTGAAGCGCTCAAAGCCCAAGGTGCCGCCGTTGCCGTTTTGGACATGAACCCAGAAGTCGAAGCCTTGTTCAAAGGCGACCAGACTCTAGGGGTCACCTGCAACGTAACCGATGAAAAATCGATCGCAGACGCCATTCATAAAACCGCTCTGAAGTTTGGTGGAGTGGATATTTTGATCACCAACGCGGGGACATTCCCCCCAGGCAAAAAAATCGAAGAGATCTCAGAGAAAGAGTGGACGACGGCAGTGGATATCAACTTGTCTGGTCACTGGCGCACTTTAAAAGCGGCGATCCCGCTCTTAAAGCAAGGCTTCAGCCCCTCCGTCATTATCGTGGGCAGTAAAAACGTGCCAGCCCCAGGCCCTGGCGCCTCGGCGTACTCAACTAGTAAAGCGGGACTGACTCAGCTTGGCCGAGTGGCGGCGCTTGAGCTTGCGCCCTATGGAGTGCGTGTGAACACGATTCACCCCGATGCTGTGTTTGACACAGGAATTTGGAGTGAAGAGGTCATCGCGAACCGCGCAAAACACTATGGCCTCACAGTTGAGCAATACAAAACTAAGAACCTACTCAAAGCCGAGATCACTTCAAAGAATGTGGCCGATTTGGTTTTGAGTATGGTGGGACCAGCGTTTGCTCGAACCACGGGCGCGCAGATTCCGATTGATGGCGGCAATGACCGAGTGATCTAATAAATCTCAAGTGGGACCCGTGAACAATCACGGCCCATTTGACGAACGCAATTCGAGTGAGTCTGAGATGCCAAGTTATTCTCCAAATCGATCACCAACGAATTTCTCGGCACCGGATACGCTGATCACCGGGGCAAATGGGTACATTGGAAGCCATCTCGTCACCTCATTTGGCAAATCGGCCGTCACGTGGGATCTCGCAGGTCCGGTTGACATTAACAAATGCATCAGCGCAAAACCAGATTTCAAGTTAGACACTGTGACAACAGTGATTCACCTAGCAGACTTGCGGCTTTCAAAGCTGCACGCTGAAAACATTCAGTCGAACTTGAATGTTCACAAACGTTTTTTCGATACTTTAAAGACCCTCCCCCGGCTCAAGCGAGTTGTCTTTGCCTCGAGTTGCAGCGTCTATGGGGTTAATTCTGAATTGATAGAAGAAACATCTGAGACAAACCCAACAAGCGCATATGCCGAGAGCAAACTTGAGACAGAGAATCTCTTACGACAATCGGGTCTACCCTACGTTATTTTGAGATTTGCAACTGCGTTTGGCTTAAGCCCTAACATGCGAGGAGACCTGCTCATTAACAATCTCGCTCATGCCACGGCACTCAAACAAACCATGACACTGTTTGATTTGAACGCCCGAAGACCCTACGTTCATTGTCGCGACTTCGCCTCGGCTTTGCGTATGGCGCAAAAGCTACCTATTGGACAGATTTTTAATGTCGCTAGTTTTAATTTGAGTAAGAATGAATTGTTGATGCGAATACGAAAATGTTCTCCGCAAATTCCGATAGTGAATTTTTCTAACGTGCGCGACTCGAGAGACTATTTTGTGAGCTCAAAACGCATACAAGATTTGGGATTTTCAAGCACAGTCGATTTAGAAACCGGATTTTTAGAAATGCTCAATAGCTTCAATGGACCTTCACCAGACATTGTTTTGCAAAAATGAACCGGCGACTTTTTGAAAGTTTCGAAATTGAGTTCAACATTCCGCTTAAACTTCGATTTGAT
The DNA here is from genome assembly GCA_041738165.1 of Bdellovibrionales bacterium. Taxonomy (GTDB): domain Bacteria; phylum Bdellovibrionota; class Bdellovibrionia; order Bdellovibrionales; family UBA1609; genus JALHOQ01. Next base: position 2,274 of record JBGSQJ010000113.1, on the reverse strand, counting down.
ATTTTTGATTTTCCCTCAGCACAAAAATGGGCGTCTTTGTTTTCGGCTCACTTGGCTTTGAATTCTGCAACTCGAAAGATTTCGACGTCTGTTTATCTATCCAGTCAGGACGCGATGAGATTGAAACTCGAAAATTCTCTGATGAAACTCAATGGCGACGAAGACTTTATAGACTTTTTGCGGAGCTGGCGAAAAAGTCCGGATCCACTTGTGGATGAATTTCGAAGTGAACTGGCCATTCACCTCGACCGTTTAGCTCGAACTGCACAAATCGAAAATTCACAATCGGAAATTGCAAAGTTAGAAGAAACACGGATACTTTTTGGTCAAACATTTGGCACGGCCAAATTGCCCCCTCGCGTATCGTTTCAATGTGCAGTGGACCTTTTGGGCTGGCAAGGTATCGAGACGTTTTCATATCCGATGGAAAACGAGGATTTAAGGCATTTTCGAAACGAACGGCTGCCAGGCGGTGTGCGGTTAGTCGCCCCTCCCACCTATCGGGCCCCCATCGACTGCGCCGAGTCTGGGGAGTATAGAGCCATACCCCAGCAACTGAACCATTTTTCACCTTCTTTTCGAGTTGATCTCGCCAAGAGATACCCCCGGTTTGAAGGCTCCGAAGTCGAAAAACGCTTTCACCTCTGGAAACGCCGAACCTCGTTTGACAATGACAATCCTCGAAGTTGGGGAAACTTTTTTTATGTAGCTCAATTGGCTAAGGAAAGTCTCGACAACATAGACCATTTGGCTCTATTGATCCAAAGCGCCAACGAGATTTCTATTGAGAAAATTTCCTTTCACACTGTAGGCTGAGCTTCACCTTATGAAAGATTTTGAAGTCTGCAGCTGGAATGAATGGGATCCCTTGGAGACCGTCATTGTGGGACGTGCCACAGGGGCGCGCCTACCAAACGAGGATCCAAGCCTCAGGGCTATCAACTATGCTGGGATGAAAAACACCGATCCCATTCCAAGTGGCCCCTACCCCACGCATGTGATCGAAGAGAGTGAAGAGGATTTATCAGCCCTGTGCGCCGCTCTTAAGGGTCTGGGTGTAACAGTTCTGCGGCCTGACCCCATCGATCTTAGTGCTGAATATGCAACTCGGCACTGGCGGAGCTCTGGCTACTACAGCTATTGCCCACGCGACAGTGTTCTAGTTCATGGCAATAAGATTATCGAATGCCCTATGCCTTTGCGAGCCAGATATTTTGAAACAGAATCTATGAAGTCCACGTTTCTCAATGCCATGAAACAAGGCGCCGCGTGGATCTCGGCACCGAAACCACTTTTGCTGGATGAGTCTTATCGTACCCAGAATATTAGCAAAGACAATCTGACCCTTCTTGAATCAGAGCCCTGTTTTGACGCCGCCAACGTATTGAGATGTGGGCGAGACCTTTTTTATTTGGTGTCAAACAGCGGAAACAGACTGGGCGCCCATTGGTTACAAAATCTTTTGGGCCACGAATTCCAAGTGCATGTTTTAGAAAAAATCTATTCTTATATGCACATCGATAGCACAATTAGTTTTTTGCGGCCTGGGCTTGTTTTGCTCAACCCTTCACGTTTGCGCCCCGATAATTTGCCAGCGCCACTCAAAAATTGGGATGTGATTTGGTGTCCCGAGCCCATCGACATAGGACATGCTAAAGGATACTGCAATGCCAGCACTTGGATTGGAATGAATCTCCTCATGGTCCGCCCTGACTTAGCCATCGTCGAAAAAAGCCAGGGCCCTTTGATCCGAGCCTTAGAGCAAAAAGGCATTGAGGTTCTACCGCTGTCGCTGCGTCATGCTCGCACCCTAGGCGGCAGCTTTCATTGCGTAACTCTCGATTTGAAAAGAAAAGGAGTGCTCGATTCTTATTTCTAAGATTTTTGCAAATCCGAATCGAAACGAAAATCCACCACCTGGCGGATTACTGAGCTATTTGGGCTCTAAAGAGTATGGCTCACTGATTCAAACTGAACCTAGAGATAAAATCATTGCCGCCATTTCTAAATGGCTTTATCCGAAACATCGGGCTCTGTGGATCAATTGCGCCGATGACTACGTTCACATCACGGGCTCACTAAAAGCTATATGTTCGGATGGTAAGCCAGTGATCATTTGGCAGACCGAAGAAGATTGGTTTTCAAAAGGGTCGGATTTTCATCGAGAAGTACGACGTTCGATAGCCGAGTCGCCGTTTTGGAATCCAGCAAGTTTCATTGTCACGAACAACTACATGGACTGGCAGCTCACTCGCCAGTTCGTCGAGTGTGATT
>JBGSQJ010000102.1:0-3328 GCA_041738165.1 Bdellovibrionales bacterium | reverse complement strand
CGCCAAAGTTGTGCGGAGTATACTATGTCCGTTTAGGAACTGAAAACCATGGGGCAGTTGGAGCGCTTACGTATTGAATACAATTCTTATTGATAGGATCGACTTGCCGAGTGCTCACGGTATTTAGAAAATCACTATCTACCAGAAAATCCACTCGGTCTAAATCGGCAATATCAAACCACAACTGACCACCACGCTTCAACACCCGAGCGCATTCGCGAAGGTAGTGAACGATTTCATAAATATCCAAATGAATAAACACATTGTTGGAATAAACAAAATCGAGTGTTCCGTCGCGCACAAAAGCCAAACTCCCTGGCTCTACAACATGAAAGCTGACATTGTCTCTCAAAGCACAGGTCTGCCTGGCCAACTCGATATAGGTCGATGAAATATCCACGCCGTAAACATGTCCAACGTATTTTGAAAGCTGATAAGTGACGTGCCCGCAGCCCGAGCCAATCTCAAGCCCCGTTTTAGACGAATTTAGGCCTAAAATGCTCTTGAGCATATCGGCCACATAGGCCTTGTCTTTTTGAATCTCATCTTTTTTTGCAAGCGGAGTGTCCCCGTAGTCTCGTCCGATCAAATAGTGGTAGTGGTCATGCTCACTATTTAATTCCCAGTATTTTCGGCTCAAATGAATTTTTGACATAAAACGAAGTCTCCCTTTTCTACGCAAACCAAGTCAAGACGTTGACTCGAGAGGTCAGGTGCTCCAAAGTCGTAGTAGGCATCTACTTTTAGGAGACGGTCTCGAGTGGCAAAGAGCTCATTTGAACAAGAATTCCCTGACTACAAAATCGTTCCCGAAAAACGGCCCAAGTGGCCATGGATCCTTGCATGGACGGCTTTCGTCGTTTTTGTTGTTGGAATGCCGGTGCTTCTGTTCAAAGGACTGACGTACAACGACACCTCAGCCCTCACAAGCAGCTTTGCGCGGCCAAAACTTTTCAGCTTGGCTATGTCACAATCCGAAAAAGGCGATCACCAAGAGGCCTTGCGCAACTTCGAGCGCTATTTCGCTTTGGGCGGCCAAGAGGCCGACGCCATGGCTCTTTACGCCTATTCTTTGTTAGAGGTGGGCCGCCGCGATGATGCCATAAGCTGGGCAAAAAAAGCCGTCGATAAGGACCCTCTGTCTAAAGCGGCCAAACTGATTCACGACACGTTAGAATCTAAATAACAACTCAAGTCGACTACGCAGCCCCGAGCGGGCTGCCAACCCTCTAGTTCACCGTCCTCAATAACGCTGGTTCGCAGCCAATTGCGAATCCAACGATTCTCTTTGTTTGCCAAGTGAGTATCCCAATTGGTCGATTTCTCGATCTGCGGCAGCTTGGGAAACTCGTGATGAATTATCCCTCGTGTCTCCGCAAACGGATAGCGGTATTCATACGCAGGGTGATTCAGAGTCGCCGAGATCAACTCGGGCGTACTGCTAAAAAAATAGTACTCACCCATTCGAGAATTCCTATGCGCCCAAAGATAGTAATAAACAGAAGTACATGAGAAGGGCAATTGAAACGCATGCATCGTAGCCGACTCACGAGCGGCTATCGCCTGAAAAAGCGGGCCAGATCTTTGAAAGTCGCCGTCACCCACCACGATAAAATGATCTTTAGGAACCTGACTGAACAGGTAAGACATGGCTAAGTAAGTGGGTTGCTCGACTCCAAACAAGCGAAACTGCTTTAAAGAATGCTCTTCATAAAAGAAGTCCCGATCAAGGTGAATCTCGTGCAACTTCAGGTTGTGCTTTTTGGCAAAGGGCAAGGCGCGATTTTGGTAATCCGATTGGTTGAGCCCCCATATGTTCAAAAAAAAGAGCTCAAATGGAATCCCAAGGCGCAAAAGATTCACAGCGATCAGCTGACTGTCAAGACCACCTGTGAACGCCAATGCGAGAGGACGCCCCAACCTTCGCGCATCCAAACTCTCACAGGCCCTTTGAATTTCATTAGAAAAACTATATCCTCGTTTTTTCTCGATGGGCGGAGCCAGCGAATACTCAAAAGCACCGCTGCGATCCTTTGCAGGATTTGAATACTCATTGCCATTGAGCGCCCACGAACAATGTGAAGGCACATAGCGCTTCACCGGGTTGAGAATTGACAGTATCGCCTCAGTTTTCAAAACGCTTATCCAACCAATCTTTGAGATAAGGCTTTTGTGAGACAATCTTTCTGAAGCTGGTTTTTTCATTGGGACGGCGACGCTCAATCTCTTTGATCTCTTCAATACCGGTTTTCAATTTAGCCCGGTAGTCTTCATCGGTAATTTGCTCGCTCCAAACATTTTGAGATTTGAGCTGCTCAAGCAAAGAGAAGACGGATGAATTAAGCGGAGACCGCAAAGGTTCAATCTCCGTCAAAACTTCATCGATACATTTTTTAAAAAGTGCAGAGGGCAAACAAAGGGGTGAGAGCAAACTCAATCGCTTCGAAATGTCGCCAGCTGACATGAGCTGAGAATCGATTCGAATGCCAAGCCGATTGGTCAACATCAAAAGATCTGGCAAATCGAGTAGACCCGGAAGAGTGAGCGTGTGCGCGATGCATACTGCTTGAAGCGCTCCCTTAGGATAACTATTCACATGACTTAAGTTTTCACACCACTTGGACCAATCGAGGCCGGTTCGAATGTATTCGCCAATCGCACCTGTTCCATCAAGACTTGCACCTATATAATAGCTAGGAAAGTGAACCAAGATGTCGCGCATAAGATGCTGCCCACGCCACTCCAATTGACTGAGGTTTGTGTTGTCCCTCACATGAACCTGCTCACTTAGACCCGAACGAATGATCTCGTTCATGGTCTGCCAATGAAAATCCATCAAGAGCGGCTCACCGCCCGCCCAATAGATTTCTCGCAATGACTTATTTGAAATAGCCTCGTAAATCTCAGTCTGCGACAGGTCTCTGGTCTGCTCAATTGCATTTTTGTATATCGATTTGCGCAACCACCTATCTAAGCTGTAATCGCCATCATAGTCGATTTTCTCAGCTCGCCAAGCTGTCGAATAGGCGCTATGGCATGTGCGGCACTTGAAATTGCAAATGTTCGAGGTTCTGTAATCAAAAGAAACCGGAGAAAATGTAGTCGATCCGGTCCACGAAGTGCTATTGCGAATTTCGGGTAGAAGGTGTGTGAATCTCTCATTGAAGTGATCATAATACCTAGTATCTGGTTGCTGACATGCTCGACACTCTTTGGGCAATTTGCCGGCCAATAGAGTTCGGCGAACTTTCTTCATAGACTTAGAATTCCAATAGGATTTTATCGAGGCGTGTTCTTTTGCCGATATTGAATCACTTATACAGCATAA
>JBGSQJ010000033.1:0-11898 GCA_041738165.1 Bdellovibrionales bacterium | reverse complement strand
GGCGGGCGTCCAGGCATTGGCGCTCTGCATCCCTATGAACCAACCAAGTGCCTTTCCTTAGCCTAGAATCACTCGTATAAGTGTTGCTTAGTGCCCCCGCTCGTCTAGAATTTACGGATATGGCAAAACCACATATTAGCGACAGAAAAAAATTCGTTGTAGCCGAAGCCAACGAAGAGAATCGCCAGAAACTTGCTGATGTGATCGCAAAAATCTGCCCCGAATGCGTCGTGGTTCAAGCGAAAGACGGCTCAGACGCCAATTTCAAGTTGAGCAATGATGTTCCGCACGTTCTCCTCGTCGACATCGCACTTCCGAAGGTCAGCGGAACAAAATTGCTTGAGTGGCTCTTCAAAGAAAAACCACAAAATAAAGTCGCCTGCGTGCTTTTAGGCTCCGCTGAAAAAGAAATTTTTGTCGATGAGGCGGCCACAGGTCAGGTTCAATTTCTTGAAAACTTGGACTACTCAGCCAAGACAAGCGAGGTCGTTCAAAAAGCTCTCAACTTTGTATCGGCTCAGTCATCTTCGGCCCTAAAGGTGAAGCAGATTCCCCAAAACGAAATTTTGATTAGGCAGGGCGAAAAGGCCGATAGCGTTTATTTTTTAAAAAAAGGCTCACTCGTCGCCTATATTCAGAAAAATGGCAAAGACCACGAACTGGGCAAAATAGAAGCTGGCGAATTTGTCGGCGAAATGGCCTACATCACTGGCGAAGAACGCTCGGCTTTTGTGAAATCTCTCGAACCGTGCGAGATGATCGAAATCCCCGTAAACATTTTGGATCATATCTTATTTAGCAAACCCTCTTGGGCCAAAGCGCTTATGCGTACTCTAAGTAAGCGCGTAAAGGCCGGCAACCTCGGCAAACTCGGCTAGAACCCGATTAGGTACACGGTTAAATTTCCGATATGCGGCGCATATCGGAAATTTAACCGTGTACCTAAAACCTAAGGGGTTGCCCGCTCGAATAAGACACTTCAATTTCATGCCCACTGGGATCAACCACGTACCAAGATTTTGAATGGGGGTAGTCAATGACGCCCCCATAATTGAGTTTCAAATTGAACTCTTTGAGCTTGGCCTGCCACTCGCCTAAGTCGTCCACTCGAATGCCAAAATGGTTCAACCGATGAAAGCTTTCGCTTGAGTCGTCTTCGGCCATTCGCCGCTTCGGATACTCATTCATTGCCAGCATTGAGTCGGCGTTGGCCACGATAGCCCAAGGCTGGCCCCGCATGCCCGTGCCACGTTCGACGACCTCAAAACCAAATACCCGGCTGTACCACTTAACACTGTCATTCAAATTCATTACCGTTAAGTTGATGTGATCAATTTTAATTTTCATATTTCCTCCATAAACGCAGTGTCGATTCAATTAGACAGTTTATGAACAATAGTGCTAATAAACTGGCCAATGGCTAATCGAAAAACCGACGCCGCGGTCAATTTGGGAAAAAACATCGAAGCTCTTCGAAGAAAGCTTGGTTTTAGTCAGGCTCAGCTCGCCAACCTTGCCGAAGTCCCGCGCAGCACCGTCACATACATGGAGTCAGGGATGGGCAACCCGTCGCTTTCGAATCTAGTAAAAATATCAGCGGCCCTTCAAGTTTCAATTGAAGAACTGCTCTCTCAGCCTCGTGCAAATGTTAAAAAAATTGTCGCGCCCGATATCCCTGTCTTGAAAAAATCAGGCGGAGCCGTTTTGATATATAAGCTTTTGCCCGACCCCATTCCAGGTATGGAAATCGACCGACTCGAAATGAAACCAAGCACTCGCATGGGTGGAACCCCCCATACTCATAGTACAAAGGAATATCTGACTTGTATTAGGGGAAGTGTGGATGTGACTGTGAACAAACAGATATTCGAGCTGAAACAAGGGGATGTTCTGGCCTTTCCAGCGGACCAACCCCACTCTTATTTTAACCCGGGAAAGACTGAAAACCTATGCATCAGCGTGGTGAGCTTCGCCCGATAGGTACACGGTAAATTTCCGATATGCGGCGCATATCGGAAATTTAACCGTGTACCTATCGGGGAGTGACGTCTTTCATGCGGCGTCCGTTTTTTACAGTGTACACCGGCTCTTTTGGGATTTGACGGCGCAGCTCTCGGCGCCTCCAGTACCAAACTCCAATCACCGGCAATGCGATGAACCAATACTTCATCATCAACATCGCGCCCGCTATCACCAATCGAACCAATACTGGCAACACGCCAAAAATTAGAAACAAGAAGAAACAAATGGCCAAAATTTGAATGACCCTTAGTTGATTCTTCATTTCCCGCCAAGCTTACCAATCGGCAGCAAAATGTTCGCGCCGCCTGAACCTGTCCCGCCACCGATTACGAGTGGTGATATGCCATTCCACTTTTCGACGATTTGAAGTTGCACTAACCCTGGGTTGTCCTGCACCGCTCGGCCCCGCACCCGAATGGCTTCGGCCTCACCTTTCGCCCGAATGATAGCTGTTTGTGCCTCGATCTCTGCTTTGGCCTGAGTGAACTTGGCCTTAGCCGCCTCTTGCTCTTGCACCATCTTGGCTTCAATCGCAGTTTCAAGCTCTTTCGAGAGAGCTACGTCTTGAATAACCACATCTTCAATGACAATCAAATCGCCAATTTTGGCTCGCGCCGACTCTAACGTTTTGGCTTTGATCTCTTCTCGTCGCTTTACGATCTGTTCGGCGCTTTGAACGGCGGTCACCTCTTTGAGTGCTTCAGAGACACGCGGAGCGATTAAACTGTCAAAGGGATCGCCATAGTAGTCGCGAAAAATTTTAACAATCGCACCCTCAGGCATTCGGTAAAGAACCTTCAGCTCAACATTGATTTGCTGCAAGTCCGATGAATAGCATTCGGCCGTGACCGCGGTTGTTTGCTGCCGAACAGAAATCGGAATCACTTTGGTTACAAATGGCAATTTGACTCCGAGGCCCTCTGGCGCAAAGATCGGCGAGACTTTTCCGAGCGTCACCGAAATACCTCGATGTCCTGGTGGAATCACATAGGTGCCGCCTATCCCAAGAATAAGAACCACTAAGGCAAGAACAACGTATTTAATACTTTTGCCATTATTCGTCAGATCTCTGATAAGGCGCTCAAGTGGATCGATAAAAGACTCCTTAGTTTTTAGGTAGCCCTGTAATAAGTCGCACGACCCAGATTGTATATAAAAAACCAATTCTTACGCCGTCAGATCGCCCTACACGCCCGCTAGGCAAACCTCGCAATTATGACAGACTTAATGCAATGGGTCTCTAGAAGGCCGCCCCAGAACCCAGAAAAATCTTCATTACAATCGAATCCCTCAAAAAGATTCGACACAAACGGAGGTCCCTCTTAAAAAAGGGTCCGGAGGATTTTATGACGAAAACACTATTAGGTCTTGTTTACCTCATCTCAATGGGCGCGGCGAACGCTGATATTCTAAAACTCAACCCAAGTGACACAAAACTCAAGGGCGTCACTCTTGCCACATCGGCTGAGGCGGCTGGATTCGTTATGCCCAATGAAGCGTCGGGCCTCAGGGTGAAGTATGTATTGATAAAAGGCGTTCCAGTATATGTTTTGCAAATTTTTGCACTCGACCCTTCGAGCATAGTGAAGACTCCAAACGGAACTGAAATGCTCGACACACTTTCAGTTCAAAGAGCCTTGGCCGTTCGAATGGATTTTGTTTACGATGTCTCAGCCGACCAAGTTTATACGGGATTCGTCGATAGCTTTTCAGCAAATCACGTTGACCTGAATAAACCACATATCTCGTCATTCTTGAATGCAGTCAAAAATGGTGGAGCGGCTCCAGTAGGGTCTAGCATGTCATTTTTGTTGACCAAATCTGAAAACGGAAACGACACCATGACGTTTGAAAACCCAGAGGGCGGTGTGACAACAATTGAAGGGCCTGGCTTCGCCCATGAGTTTTTCTCAATGTGGCTTGGCCTGATTTCACCAAACGACCGAGGGCTCAAGGAACTTCGCGCCACCCTCACTACCCCATAACATCTAAAGGATCTCGAACATGCCAAAGTCTGTCGCTCAATTTTATTCTCTGATTCTCATTCTTACGGCGGCTTCGTTAGTCGGTTGCGGAGTCAATGACGCTGTCGATGCGACCAAGTCAATGCCCGACAAAATGGACACGATGACCGAAAAAATGAATGAGACCAACGAGGCCGTGCGGTTGCAAAAGGTGGTTCTTGCAAAACAAGGCATGGAAGACCCTGACAATGCCAAAGTCATCATGCCGATCCCATTTGGCATTATGCCCTATGCTGAAAAGTTCGCTGAAAATGCGACCGAAGCGGAAGTGTTGGCGCAAATTTATCTCTATTTAAAAGAAATCAACGACGGCCTCTACTCACCGAAAGTCGATGAAACCGGCAACGAAGTTGAGTTTACAGCTGAAGAGATCAACCAAATCAATTTTGAAAAACTTCATCGCTTTGCCATTGCCCAAGCGGTCTCAGGTTTCTTGTCTCAAGAAATGGTGGCCTCGATTGTGACCAATCAGATCTATAGTGACGGACGATTTCAAAAGACCGCATTTGAAATTCTTATGATGCGCTTTCAGTTTTTGCGCGATGTTCTTCTGACAAACAGTTTGCTCTCGACCACGGCCGAGTCTGCAGGGATCATTACGGACTCGGTAAAATATTTAAGCCAAATGAACTGGGTCGCAAAAAGGCCCTTTATTGACCACGTGCAAGTGAGAATCACAGGTTTTCTGCCGCCATTTGAAGATTTCTTTGAGTCCCTCACCAAAGATCAGGCCAGAGATTCTCTCTTAGATTTGATTCAAAGGATTGAGAATCAAAGCGAACACGTTCAGGCGGTCATCTCAGAAAATGATTCTTCATCTGATTCTCAAAAGGTGGCGGCGCAAAAATCGATAAAGAGCAAAATGGCCACTGCCCTATCAGAACTTGCCCAAATCAAAGCGCAGTGGCAGTAAGGCCTTAAAGAGCCTTTTCAATGGCGGATTTAAGTTTGCTATCTTCAGGCGTCACCTTTGAACCGAAGCGTTCAATCACTTTGCCATTTTTATCGATAATAAACTTTTCAAAATTCCATGCGATTTCGTCATGAGTTGGTGCCCCGCCAACAAGAGCCGCAGCAAGTGGATGCTTGCCGTTGCCTTTAACCTGAATTTTTTCGGTTAATGGAAAAGTCACTCCGTATCTGGTCATACAAAAATTCTTAACTTCAGACTCATCTTCTGGAGTTTGTGCGCCAAAGTCGTTGCTCGGAACTCCAAGAACAACCACGCCTTTATCTTTGTAGTCTTGGTAGATCTTCTCGAGCCCAGAGAGTTGTTTTGTGTATCCACATCGAGTCGCAATGTTCACAGCCAAAATCACTTTGCCTTTGAATTGTTCAAGTGACATCGGCTTGCCTTCAATCGATTGAATCTGCGCTTTATAAACATTCATAGAATCGCCTTGAGCTTCTACATTGGCCATAAATAGTCCCCCTAAAATGAGTGAAAGAACGAACCTAACAACCATTGTTTATCCTCTCTTGTGGCCGTGAGCAACCCCGCATAAGCCCATTCTATTTGACTTTAAATGCCGGCAATACTTGTATTTACCATATGAAAGAGAATAACGCTGCAACGCCTCAATCAGGCACCGTATCCGTTTACTTCGATGGCTTATGTCATTTGTGCTCTCGAGAGATTGAGCACTATCGAAAAATGACTCCTGTCGCTCCCATTCGCTTTGTAGACATCACCCACCCTAATTTTGACGCAAGCCTTGAGGGCCTAGATACGGCCGCGGTTCACAAAGCTATGCACTTAAAAGAGAAAAACGGTGACATACTAACAGGAGTTGAGGCCTTTGCGCATTTATGGACCTACTTTCCTAAGTATCGATACCTATCGAAGGTGGTGATGAATCCGTTGATTTTGCCGTTTGCCAAATTGGGCTACAAAGCCTTCGCTAGAATTCGCGTTTACTTGCCTAAAAAGGATCGCTGTTCTGACAGTCCCTATTGCGATCAACCATGAATCTAGGGGCTAGTATTCGACGGGAACGGGGTCAAGATGACGCCACAAATACCAAGTGGCTACCGAGCACCACGGAGCAAACTTTTTTTGAAACAACTGAAGTTGCCGCCGCGAAATGGGATACCTCTTGCCATAGCATTTCGATAGCGCCCGCATAAGGCCTATATCATCCATCGGAAACACGTTGGGTCTAAGCAAATGAAAGATCAAAAACATTTCAGCTGTCCAGCGGCCAATTCCTCTAAGTTCGCAAAGATCCGCGATGACTTCATCGTCACTCATCGAGTGCCATTTTCTGGGATTGATTGTTTTTGAATCAAATTTTTCGGCCATCTCTCGAACGTACTCCGCTTTGCGAAGCGAAAGACCTGCGCTTTTCAGTTCAGTCACTTTGAATCTTAAAACATTTTCGGGAGTGGGCGCGTCGACCAGAACCAAAAAGCGATTCCACACCGTCTCGGCCGCCTTCACAGATATTTGCTGCCCCACGATCGAGCGAGCTAGAGTTTCAAACGCCTGACCGCGAGAACTGAGCAGTTCACCATGATAAAGCGCTATGAGCTCAGCCATAACTGAATCCGACTTAGATAGTTCGGCGCAGGCCTGGGGCCAAAACTTTGGCTTCATCTGTTAGTTGGGCAAGACAAGTTCGCCATCATTTTTTTCTTCAGCTTGTGCTGTTGGCGCACTTGGCTTTTCAGTGACTACATGGGCGTCATAAAGTTCCCGAACCGCTTTGAGATCATAGTCGAAAAGCTTCACTTGCGCGCGATCCTTTTGCGAATAAGACATCACCGACGGTTGATCTTTGAATTGAGCGCCTAGATGATCAAGACCAAGTAAATGTCCAATCTCATGTAAAATCGTCGATGAAAGATCAGCCATAAACGAAGGACTGTTCATAACTCTCTCGCCTCTGACTTTTTCAGGAACTCCGATATTGTCTAGGTTTTCTTGGAACTCGCCCAAATTTATAAAAATGTCTGCATCCATAATGAATTCAGACTCTCCCAGGCGCACCACTGACGTTTGCCCCTTAACGGCCCAGTCACCCGTGATCTCAATCCACTCATCAACAAAGTTTATCGTATGGGCGTTGACATCTCCAAACGGAGGGCAAGGCGCGGCCACTTCTGAAATCAATTGCAATCTTTGCCCTAGCGCCTCTTGCCATTTGCTGACCATTTTCTGAGTGGCTAATGCGAGTTGATCGGGGTAGGCGCTACATAGCAATAGTTTTGTGGGCTTATCGTTTTTCCAATGCACGGGCACGCCGGCTCCAAACAGATAAGCATAGGCTGATTCGAGAATCGTCGGCTTAGACAGGTTTTGGCCATTTGGATTCATTCTTGCTAAATAAAATGTCCCCACAACACGTTTACCTACAGTTTTGTTTTGATACATGAAGCTCAAAGACCCAGTGCCCTGAGAATAGCTCGAGTGAATCAGCTCGTTTGGAGAACCTTCGCCTAACGTGGGTTGGCCGTCCATCAAGAGCGAAGAAAGTACGTAACCACCGTCAACACTCAATAAATTGACAATGACGTCTACACCAACATAAAGACCCTGCAGTCTTACACCACCATCAATTGCTGTAAGACCAAAAACCGTTGTTTTTTTCTCTTTTTGGCTCTCCCAGCGGTTTTCAGGAACCTGTCCCTTCAACGCTTCCTCAGCGACGTCTCTGGGCTCTTCAACAAATTCAACCACGTTCGCTGCAAATTGTGCTTCCGGAGTCAAAAACTCAGATGGAATCGGAGCATTTCCGGCCAAGGCCGTATCTTTAACAAAGACGCCCGGATCTCCCTTAACCGTGGTGATCTGGGGAGAGGAATCTTTGGGATCTTTGGACTTTTTCGGCTGACAGCCCGCAACCACCAGGGACAAAGCAAAAAGGCAAAAAACCGAATTTTTCAATGTGAAGTCCTCCGCCCCATTCATCAAAGCAATCGGGGGGCCAGGGGTAGTGCGTATAAGGGGCCAACCAGTTGAAATCTATTGGTCAATGTGCCATTTTCCGGCAGGTGACTCGCAGAATTCTTATCACGGGCGGCGCAGGCTTTATTGGCTCAAGCCTAGCTAAGGCGCTAGATGGCCACGAGCTTTTATTGATCGACGACCTCTCGCGCGGCTTTCTTGATGCCCTGCCTGAAGGCTGTGATTTCAAAAATATCTCTTTGCTCGATGCCTCAGCCCTAAAGCAAGTCATCACAGAATTCAAACCCGACACGATTGTGCACGCTGCAGGATATTTGGTTGTTCATGAATCTGTTTCGAATCCGATTCTTTACCGCAAAAACAATTGGCTAGGCTTTCGAAATTTAATGAAGCAATTGCCAAGTCCATGCCGATTTCTATTTTCTTCGAGTTGCACAGTGTACGGCCAATCTACAGTTCCGATTGTGGAGGATCAGCTCTTTGCGCCCTTGAGCCCCTATGGATACTACAAAGCCAAGATAGAAGATGACCTCAAAGCCCACTCTCAAAGCGATCCGAATTTTAAGTATGTCAGCCTGAGATACTTCAATGTGGCAGGTGCCCGGCCTGATAAAAAAATCGGCCAACGTGGGCTGAAATCCACGCAGTTGATCAAGTCGGCCTGCTTGGTTGCAACTGGCAAACAAGACGTATTGCCCGTCTATGCCTTTAATCAACCGCTTCTTATAGATGATACATGCGTTCGAGATTTCGTTCACATTGAAGATCTTATCGAAGCGCATCGGCTTGCTCTTGAATTTCTTTGGAGTCAAAACCGGAGCGACGTATTCAATCTTGGAAATGGCCGGGGCTATAGCGTTCGTCAGGTGATCGAGACCATTGAAACGATCACCGGTCAGAAACTCAACACCCTAGAGCGGCCCGCGCGCCCTGGTGATGCGGCAATTGCAATAGCAAGTAATGAAAAAATAAGACGCGTTTTAAAATGGAAGCCTAATAAATCGGACCTTTTTGAAATATGCAATAGCTCACTCGAGTGGGAGCGCTTGAATTAGCGGTAAAGATAAAACTGTAAAAGTGCCTTGTTCTCATCTTTCCAACCATCGCCCGACCAACCTACACCAAAGCCATAGTCGAGCGTCGGTGAATAGCGCATCTCCGCCTTCGCCGTCCAATTGTCGTCTGCAGAATAGCCAAACAGGTATTCACGGTTGTACTCCGTCCAGGCCAGCCATCTGGTGCTCATCATAAACCGAGCACCCAATGTCCACGTGGGCACGAGCGCAAAGCCACTCGGGTCGATCTCTTGAGAGCCCCGCACTTGCGCTCCGGCCAACGCAAACAGCAAAGCACGATCATTCATAAACCCCAAAGTGCCGCCGCCTTTTAGATCGAGCTGAAACGCGAGGCACTCTTCACAACCCAGTCCCCATCTGCGATCGGCCCCCAGCTTGGCTCGCCAAGAAAACTGTCGGTTGTCGGCCTTGAGTGGAGAGAGCAAGAAAACTTCAAAAAACGAAAAGTCTGCCAACTGAGGAGTCGATCCCCATCGGCCCTCTTTCGCCTGAAGCCCATCAATTTTGAATCTAAAAAATTCAATCTTTGCCGTTTCGGGATAGCCCTCTTGTGGATCAAGCCAATCATGAAGCGCAAAACGAAGTTCAAGCCCGAGCGTCGTGTTTTCTAGACTTTGACTTTCTGAATACAGACCATACCGAGCCGAATTGTGCGACAGGTCCGGCCGAACAGGAGGTACAATGACAAGCGGCTCTGTTCGAGGAAGCTGAGAGCGAAGTTTGAGTAGCTGCTGTTTGAACCCAGCTTTGTCTTCATCTTTTTCGAGTAGATTTTTAGCGTACTTAAAATCCCAGTAATCCAGGGCCGCATCTAACACAATCGCGCGCCTAGATTCATCGATTTGATCCAGTCTCGAGAGATCTCGCTGCCGCACGATAATTTGAAAAACCTCAAACTCTGTGCCGTTAAGTCGCTCTTTTCTCAGTTCGTATTGGCGATGCAAAGACGGTCGAAATGTGACCTCGCCAAGTATTCCAGGTGAACGCACAATCGCCTTAACCGAATCCGCAGGGATCACCCACCACGGTACGTTTTGAGAAGCCTCAAGTCGCGGCACGGCGCCTTCAAGTGCCGTCAGTAAATGGTAAGAACAATTCTCTGTGAAGTAATAGTAGTTGTAATGAGTGAACCCAAGTTCCCAAATGTGATCGACAAATTGCCTTCGCTCTTCTGGAGTTAGCTTGAGCTCATACTCCCAAAGATCTCGCGAGTCGAAGTCCGAGTACTCGCGCACCTTGTAGTAGTAAGGAATCGCCGTGAAACGCCCAGGAAACAGGCCAATCAATCCATAAAGAGCGTAAATAACTGGATTCAATGGCCCGACTTCGGCCGCAAAATTAATTCCAGAACTCAACAAGGGAGAACTCGGCACCTCGCTCTTCGTCGGCACGGGATCGAGCCTAAGCAGCGTGTGACCAAACACCGATGAGGGGTTGTTGGCGTAATAGGAAGAAAAAACCAGTCTGACCGCCTCGGCTTTGTGGCGGTGGCGCCAATCATCTAGCTCGGGGCAACTCGGCTCAGTGAAATTCAAATTCGAAATTTTTGACTTAAGCCAGCGAGTTCTTGCCGGAAACTGACAGGCCACAGCCTGCTCTTTTACGTGCCGTTGGTATTGCAATTTTCTTTTTACCCCTGAGCAAAGGCCATCGATCGTGGCGATCATTTCGGCCTTGGGATCTCGATCTCCCTCGCTAGATATAAAGAAATCAGGGCCATCGGCTTCACTCGAAAATCGCAATTGATTGCGTCTAAAATGCAAGAGCCTGAGCCACTCTGGATTTTGAGACAATGTATTGAGTTGCTCACTAGACTGCCATGAAGACTTGCAAAAACCTTCGGGGGTCGATGTGGCTTCTTTTGCGTGCGCGCATTCAAAGCACAAAAAAATCACAAGGCTTAGAAAAAACGAAGGGGCTGTTTTCACAGCCCCAACATAGTTTGATTGCCTCGAAAAAGGCAATCTAAGATTCTATGAGATTAAGCGCCTCGAATGCAAACCACTTGCTCTTCAGCAAGTACGCTTCGCATATTCGAACCGATTGATTTGGCTTCGTCGCTTGAGAAAATCTTAGTGTGATTTTCTTTGATAACCTGGCTCATTTGACCGGGGTTCAAGCACTTTAAAATTTGTGCCACACTTGCCAAAGTCTCACCATCACCACGAGCTGCATCAGTAGCCAAGGCTTGCTTGTTGCTCTCAATGAATGAATCTAGCTTCGCCATTCCATCCGCATCTTCGCAATTTGATGTTCCAGAAGTGATTCCGAAAACGTTTGACCAAGAAGTACCGTTTGTGGTCGACGCCAAGATTTGGCTGTCTTTACCGCCAAAGGCCAAGTTTCCTAAACCACAGCCCGCAGGTCCGATTGTTTCAGCCAAAGCCGAAGTTCCAACAAGTGCCAACATTGCAATAATAATTGTTTTCACTATACCACCCCTTACCCTTCAACCGTACATGAACCGCTTTGGATCATGCGACGTACTGTTTCGTATGAGTCTACGTCTTGGCCAAAATAGAAATCATATTTTTGGCGAATTTCGTTAGACAACTTTGGTTGCTCGCAATTCAAGATAACAGAGATCGCCGTGATGGTTTCACCTTCGCCACGTGCAGCTTCTTTGCGAACCACTTCTTTATTGGTTTCGATAAAAGCAGCGGCTTGTTGACCCATTTCAGGAATGTCGCAATTGCTGGTTCCAGAAGTGATACCAAAGGTTTGGTTACTGTAAGTATTGTTAGTCGTAGCTGCAAAAATCTGGATTTTACCAGGTTTAGCACCGAACAAGATCGAACCGAGTCCACAGCCAGCAGTGCCGTAACCTTGGCCAGATACCTGATCCACGAGCGCTTCTTTTTTTGCCTTT
>JBGSQJ010000030.1:0-2883 GCA_041738165.1 Bdellovibrionales bacterium | reverse complement strand
TGGAACAACTAATGAGGCGGCGAAAATTTTGGCGTTTTGTCCACTGTTAAACATAAAAGCTGTACCGATTGTCATTGTCGCGACCCCAAGTGGTCCTAGGGGACCACTTGAAAGCAAATGAAAAAGACCTTCCGTGCTGGCAAAAAATCCTTGGTCATATTTGGCCATACTAGTATAGACAAAAATAAATTTATTTATGAAATCCATTTTGTCTCGAACCAGCAAATAGGTCGTTCCCCATAATGATGAGGCGGTAAAAATCAATGAAGTGATCAGAAAGTTCTTACGATTTAGCATGGCGTTCCAATATCGAAACGCCACCAAGAGGATAAAGAACAAAGCAGAAAAAAACGCCTGTTCGCGGATCGAACAGGCGTAGCCCAGTAAAAATGAACTTAAGTACAGCCATTTGATGGTGTCTTCGTGGTCCATGTATTTCAAAAAATAGAAGGTGCCAGCAACAATGAAGGACAGGGCTATAGGGTTTGTAGACTCAGAGGTTCCAGTTTCAAACGTGAAGGGTAAAAATAAAAACATGATGCCGGTTGCGACTGCGACGGCTTGCGAGCGACTCAACTGGAAAATCGTTTTTTGTAAGTAAAATACTGTCAATGCCGAGAACAGGGCCGAAGAAAATTGTATCACTGGCAAATATTGTTCGAGCGTGATTTAGCGAATCGAATTGATAGACGCAAAAAGCAGGTGGTGGGGCACCAAAAACCCAAATCGGCCAAGTAAGAGGTAGTCTCTTAATTTGGGAACATTGCTTGCCAAGGATGTGTAATCAAAATCCCAAAAAAATGGCATTCTAAAGTGCCAAAAAATTAAGAGTGAGAGCACTGAAGTAAGAATAAACAATGTATTTTCTTGTTTTCCCCAATTGGTCATACCCATAAGGACATAATACACAGCCCTACGTAGACCCAACGGACTGATTTGGGGTGAAAAGTAGGACAATCAGTCGCAATTTTTCAAATCCTATTTCGGCTCGACCTCTATCTGGCGGCGAGTCAATCCCTTTGATTGGCCGCAGGCGAGAGAAAACTGGACCTCGCAAATGAATCCCTGACTTAACTATTAGGGCTGTCTAGGTGAGGGTTTGCGTATCTCAATCGCTCATGGAGGGCAAAAAAATGATTCTACGGATGATAGTTGGAGTGATGTTATTGGTAGCCGGATTGTTTTCTCATGCAGAAACGGTATGGGATGAAGACTATCAGGTTCAAGTCGTGACTGCAGACAAGATGACCTGTGAGCAGGCCGTTGATCAATACGAAAAGTATGGCCGCATTTATGTGATTGCGCACGGCAAAAACATAGTTCCTATTTATGGTATGATCCCAATTCGAAAAAAGAGAGACCTACATTGCCGGGGTCGAAGCTCAATGAAGGCCACCTATCACGTTAGGACTCGGGACAATTCGCGCTGTGGCATAGCGGTTTTTTGCATGTAAAGAACGAGGGCCAAGGCGCAGAAGTAGCTTTAAGGGTGCAAATTCTGGCAACCTCAAATAGTTTGGGGCATGGCCAAAACTGTGAGACCTGCGCCCAATCGATATTTTTGCATGGCACCATGGACGCATACGTATTTGTCGCCGCAAAGTGAACGACGACTCTGCTGCGGAAGCCGAGAAACTAGCGAATTTGTAAAACAGTATCTCGACTTGCCGGGTGAGCCGGCGTCGAAT
This sequence comes from Bdellovibrionales bacterium, assembly GCA_041738165.1. Lineage (GTDB taxonomy): Bacteria > Bdellovibrionota > Bdellovibrionia > Bdellovibrionales > UBA1609 > JALHOQ01. The sequence goes on along the minus strand of JBGSQJ010000030.1, from coordinate 1,195 downwards.
CACTATGAGCCTGAATCGCTCGAATCGTACTGGAATTCAGAGCGTGTTCGGGCGGTTCGCCGAAGAATGCTTAAAGGCGAAGCGTCTGCTGAATGCCAGGTCTGTGACAAAAGCGAGCTTTCGTTATCCACTTACCGCCACTGGTTCACCACTGAACTGTTTAACCATAAAATCGACGAAGTGAAGCGCACCACAGACGAGAGCGGCTTCACAAGTATGAAGCCAATCTCGTTTGACTATCGGTTTTCAAATCTTTGTAATTTTCGCTGCCGCACATGCGGTGATCAGTTTTCATCGGCGTGGGAAAATGAAAATCGAGCCCAGGGTGACTACAGTGTTCACCGGCCACCATGGACCGAGCCAGCGGTCAGAGAACGTATACGTGAATTTCAAAATACGGTGGTCGAAGAAGAGTTTGCCCAGGCTGTTCGCGAAAAAAGAATTGAAGAGATCTATTGGGTGGGGGGCGAACCACTTTATTGGGAACAACATTGGAAATACATGAAAGAAATTGTCGACTTGAATTATGCCGACCAAGTGTATGCTAGGTACAATACAAATTTGAGTCAGATAGAGCGAGGCGGCGTGCGGCTCTTCAAAGATTTATTGCCTCATTTTAAAAACTATATGGTGTCAGCGAGCATTGATGGAGCGGGCCCGGTTGGTGAATGGGTAAGAACGGGGTTGAACTGGAAATCCTGGCTTGCCGGTTTTGAAGAGGGTGTGCGGGCGAGCCGAGGCCGCGCCGACACTTCGATGATTATGGATGTGACGTTGTCATTGCCGGGATTACTTGGCATGAAAGCGCTTTTTGATGAAGCTGTTCGTCTAGATGTGCGAATGGAAGTCAAAGTGATGTACGCCTTTGACCCGTTTGTCGTTTTGTCTCCGCATGCGCCCCCAAAAGAAATTCGCGATGAGATTTTGATGGATTTGATTGAGTACATTGAGCCGGGCACCAATGACAAAAATAGACCGTTATTGAACACATTAAAATCAATGCTGGGTCAGCCTTCATTTGCTGAGCTCTACCCTGAAAATCACCGCACAGAGTTTTTGCGTGGGCGTGAGTACATGCAAAAAATCGGTGAACGAAGGGGAGATGGCCATGGTGGCCGGTTGTCATTGACCGAAATCTATTCGAGCTATCCGGCGCTTTTGAATTGGTGGACTTCCTCGTCATCCAACTGAGGTC
>JBGSQJ010000017.1:0-2750 GCA_041738165.1 Bdellovibrionales bacterium | reverse complement strand
GTATCGCCCGACTGGAGCGCCGTTAAGGCGCCCAAATCTCCGCGTTTTGATTTTGAGCCAGAAGCTCAATCGATCGCTCGCCCTATAGATCGATTGGCGGCGGGAATGGTCGATCTGTTTGTCGTTCTCCTGCCCATTTATATTTTGCTTTCGGCACCACTGAAGCGTCGCCTCACAGTCGCCTACATTGCAGCGGATGACCTGGAAGTCGGACTCAGTTTGGGTTCGATGGTGCTCTTAGGGGTTTTGCTTATCGTGACCTATCAAGTGGTATCTGTTGGTTTGTTTTCAACAACACTAGGTAAGCGTCTCTTTGATCTCAAGGTTGTATCTATCTATCCAAACGACAAGCCTTCGATTTGGGATTTAACTTTGAGGGCGATGCTATGGACTTTTCAGTTTTTGTTTTTGGGTCTTCCGTTTTTAAGTGTATTTGGAAACATCAAACGGCGTCCGCTTCACGATCGGTCAAGCGACACTCTTGTCGTCACCACACGCTCGAGCAGTGGCGCTCTGGCTCCCTCGGTATTTGAAAGACTTGCTGTTCGAAGTGTTTTTGCAGGTGCCTTGAGTCTTTTTCTCTTGGTTTTAACACTGCAAGTGCAAACGTTTGTCGCGCATCAACGCATGGGCGAAGCGCTCGCTAAGTTCGTTGAAAAACCTATGAAATCTTGCGTTCAAGTTGAAAAAAGTTTGGCTCTCGAGCCCAGTTTGCAAGACTCAAGACTCTCGATTGCGTTGACGCTGTTTGCGGCAGGCCTCGCGACGAAACCCTGCTTAGAGACGGAGCTTGAGCGAGGTTTAAACAACAATGAGACATTGGCAGCGATGCAATACTTGGTTCAAGCTTTTGTTTATGCCGATGATGCCGAGGTATCCAATGCGTACCTCGATGAAGTCTGCAAAGAGGCACCTGAGGCCATTGAGTGTTCAATGAGCCAACTCGTTTCAAAGTGGTCTGAGGATCAATGGGCTGATGTTGAGGCGATACTAGCAAGGGCCAAGTCTGGAAGCGGATATCTTGAAATCTGGGGCGCGCGCCATTTTATGAAACGCGCGAAGTATTCAAGCGCGATTGACATGCTCAATCGCTTGGCTTACCGGGCCGATCTTTCAGAGTTTACGCAAAGTCAAAGGCTCGAAGCTCTTTTCAAGAGCTTTCGTTTGCCCGAGGCAAATGCAGCGCTGGCTCAGTCGGCATCGAGCTTGCCCAAAGCTGAATTTAGGCAATTGGCTTCGATGTCTTGCGTGCGTGAATTGCAAATGAGCTGCGAGCGCCAAAAGAGCATGGGATGCCAATGGATTGAGGACTCCGAAAAGAAAAAACCATCTCGCACGGGAACGGGAGTCGAGAAATTAGCTAGGCTTATGCTCCATGAGTGCAGCAAAAATCCATCTCAGATCGACTATCTCTCGATGATTGATGAGGCGTCAGATCCAGACTGGAAGCGATTCTTTATGGCCAACTTAAAATCAGCAAGATCTGATCTAAATGCGGCCAGAACTCTGATGTCTGCCGTGGCGATGTCGGACTCAGCTGACATTTGGCTTCGCACCGAAGCTTCGAGAAGATGGATTCAAACCTCGGGCGCGAGGGGGCTTGAGCGCTACTCAAAAATCTGGGGCCAGATTGAAGATCAAGAAGTGCAAGCTCAAACTGGGCATTTTTTGTTGAGCCGTCTTAGCGAAATCAACGATAAAAAATTGGCGTCTCAAGTGGTCGGCCGATTGGCCGAGATTGATTCTTCGATATTGCCAATGACTGTTGAAACTTCCGTGCGTCGGCCCGCGAGCGTCAAGACATTGATGCCGGATGTGAAATCGGAGCCGAGTAAATGATATTTCCGATTCTGAATGGCTTGATAGGTTTTAAGCGCGCGCCTATCACTTGGCTTCTCGTGCTTATGAATATTCTTGTTTTTCTGCTCTCACAAAGCATGATGAAGACATCAGAAGACAAATTGGATCTTCTGATGCGTGATTCATTTTTTGTGCGCACTCAAGGTCGCGTGTACGCCCACTATGTAACCAACGCCTCTGACCCTGAGGTATCGAAATTCGTTGCGATGTTAGCCCGCGCTGTTGTACGTGGAGATTTGGATCGTTCAGAAATTTTGGGACAGCTGGCCTTTCGCGATGCCGAGTTTATGAAGCAGTATCGCTCACGTGAACTGCCAGATGATGCCGTGGCCCTTCGACTTTGGAAAGAGCGAGTGCGCACCGTTCATTCACTTCAGGGCGAGCACCCCAGTTACGCTCTTGGTTTAGACGCTTCAGACATGAGTCTCAACCGGTGGGTGAGCTACATTTTTGTTCATGGCAGCTGGCTTCATCTGCTGGGCAATATGATGTTTTTGCTTATCTTTGGCGCCGCGCTCGAAAAGCAAATTCGCGGTTTGGCCTTGTTGGTTGTTTATCTGTTGAGTGGAATTTTCGCGGCCGGAGTGTTTGCCTTGTTTACAGGAGTGACGAGCTCTCCACTTGTGGGAGCGAGCGGTGCGATCAGCGGGATCATGGCGCTTTATTGTTTTAAAAACTGGAGTCATCCTGAACGGTATTTCTATTGGCTGTTTTTGCCAATCAGAGGGTTTATGGGCTTTGTCTATTTACCTGCGTGGGTGGCTCTCGTCATGTGGTTGATCAACGACCTTGCGGGTTATTGGGGCTCGGTACCAGAGCTTGGAGGGGTGGCCTATTCGGCCCATCTGGGGGGCGAGTGCGCGGGCATTTTGGTGGGCTTGACTCTTAGC
>JBGSQJ010000455.1:0-2003 GCA_041738165.1 Bdellovibrionales bacterium | reverse complement strand
GGTGTGTTGGCGCCTTAAGCGTTCGCGAATCAAAGAAGAGTTTATTGATCCTGATAGTCCAGGATCAGAAAAGCTCTTTAAGCATTGGCTCGTCGTTCTTCAATACGTCGCGCTTCCGGTGATTCTCATTGGGCTCATACTTCAGGCTTTTGCCTAATCGGCGGGCCGCCCAGAGTCTTAGTTGATTTTGCGCGCGAGCGCCCAGACAGATATGGGGTAGAGCTCTTCGTTGGTGAGATCGCGCGAACTGTCATAGTGGATCCACTTGTCTAGATTCGCAATCAGACACGCTTTATTGCCCCACTGATTAGCTTGAATCGAATTTGGATCGAACCCGCACTCCTCAAGAAAGTATTTAAGACCTTCAGCCGACCACCTTGTGCAGTCGGAAGGGGCTGGATGAAGCTTAACTAAAAATGGAACCGTCACGGCAAAATATCCCCCAGGCCGCAACGATTTGAGCACATTCTGAGCTGCGCGATACGGGTATTTGAGATGTTCCCACACCTGATCGGCGATGATGATATCGAACTCTCCATGGGGTGGCTTTTGGCAAATGTCAAATTCAGGGAACTTGGCGTTTTTGTAACTTTTGAATCCAAGTCTTTCCCATTTGTGGCCAGAAATTTCGAAGGCATCAAGTGCGCTTGGATTTAGGTATTGAACCCAGGCCTTGATCTCGGCATCCATAACCACTCTTAGCCAGTCCGCAGGATTACCCATCGTTAGAACTCTGAGCGAGAAGCTAAATCTGAGTAAGAAATGTCAAAGTACCTGGTTTCACCATTTTGATCGGTGTAGGCAAAACAGCCATTTTTGCTTGCCGACACGTTGAACCCTGCACTGTAGAGTCGGTGGCCTGGAATCTCGCGAACCGTGTTGGCGAACTCCCGCAAATCGGCAAAAATTTCGAGATCGACTTTTCCGTCATTGTAGCCAACAGGATTTCGCGTGTAGTGGCGCCACTGAAGCCAGCGATCTTGAATGGGCATTTTGCTTTCGTCTGTTGTTTTGAGTTGTTCTGCCAAGTGATAAAGAACACGGAGTGTGGGCTCTTGCATCAGTGATTCGTATAGCTGAGCCCGCTCCATTGCGGGAATGGGTGCGAACTTTTCTTCCCATACTTTTTGCGGGATATGAAAGTGCGAGTGACCCATATCAGAAAATATCAACCAATCGGCATAGCGCAATCGATGGGCCGTTTCGATGTGACGTGTGACATTTTGAATGAAGGACTCAGGCGTCAGAGCCGACTTCTTTTTTGCTGTCGACGCGACTTCTACAGGTGCAATAAAAGCGTTTTGTTCGGCATCAAAGTAAACGCGACCATCTAGGCGTTTGCCAGAGTCGTAGAGGTTTTGAAACCGCTCATTGATCTCGGTGGCCGATTGATTCCAAGCGAAGTCTTCATTGTAGAGTTTGGGCTCATCTGCAGTTTGCGGCTGACATCGTGCAGCATTTATAGGTTGATCAGCCCATAGAGGGGCCGACGCCACCAAGCCAATGAGTGCCAAGACCTGTAAAACTTTTGCATATTTTTGATAAGAATACATGAAGCCCCCTATTTCAGGGCTCAAATCCTATCTAACGTAGGTGACGGTCTAAAGAGTTATAAATTTTTGCAAGAAACTTTGAAATATTTACGCTAGAAATTGACGCCAATTATGCCAAGCAGCGTGTAAAGATCCCCGTTGGGGTACTTTCCCGTGCGATCATTGTTATCGAAAACGATCTCAGAGTTTTCGTCAGCGAAGGTGACGAGTTGGTACATGGCCTGGCCACCGAAGTACATTTTGTTGCGCATCATTGGGAATTCAATTCCTCCACCAATGTCAAAAGCCATGGCCCCTTCTTTGGCGAATCCGGCAACATCGGGCACGTTGGTGGTTCGATCCACACGCGAAAACCCGCCAATTATATATGGATTAAACGCCGCTAGTCCCTTAGTTACGTTCTGGGTGTTAATGTAACACTTTAAGTCCAAGCCAAAACTCGAAAGCCCG
>JBGSQJ010000454.1:0-3388 GCA_041738165.1 Bdellovibrionales bacterium | reverse complement strand
CACTCAAGCCTACACCCGCAGCCGCGGCGGCATTATAAACGTTGTGCAAGCCCGGACAAGGTAGCTCAATTTCGATGGCGCCCCGAGGAGTACTCAAGTGAAAGAGCGTTCCCGATAGACCCTCTTTGAGAATCCGAAAGTGCAATTCACACTCACTGGCTCCGAATCGCCACACCGTGATGCCTTCGCGAATCTTCAACTTCTGCACCGCCGGGTCATCGCCGTTGAGAATGGCAAATGCAGGATGGCGGTCGCGGCCCAAAAGCTCCGAAAAAAGGCGTTCCTTGGCTAAAAAATAACTTTCCATATCGCCATGGTAATCGAGATGATCTCGACTAAAGTTTGTAAAGACCGCACAAGACCAGGGCAAACTGTCTGCACGGTGCTGAGAAAGAGCATGCGAAGACACTTCAAACACGGCGGCCTTTGCGCCCAGCGCTTTAAATTCACGCAAACGCTGATAGAGCGTCAAAGGGTCGGGAGTGGTCAGCTTCGATTCCCAGCGCTTCGCTGCCAAGTGGTGATCGATGGTTCCCATAACTCCAGTTGGCCAGCCAAATTCGTTGAATATCGCCTCTGTCATATAGGCGACAGACGTTTTGCCATTCGTGCCCGTGATGCCCACACAGTAAAGATCTTGCGCAGGAGAGCCGTAAAATTTTTCGGCCAAGCGATCGAGCGCTCGGCGTGTGGAATCGACAACGACGACGGCCCCATCAAACTCTGATGAGACTGCGAAATCTTCTTCGAGCACGAGCGCTATCGCGCCTTGAGCCTGCGCCTCGGATAAATATTTGTGGCCATCAGATTTTTCGCCCCGAACGGCGACGAAGACAAAGCCCTTGCTCACTTCACGAGAATCTGAAGTGATGCCCTTGACCTCAAGACCAGCGGCCTTTCCCCATTTCAGTTCTCCAAAAATAGAAAAGAGCTGCGCCAATTTCATTGTTGAGTCCGCTTCATTTTAATCGGGGTTCTGCAAAATAAGAGTCACTTTGGCCACACGCTTTGATGACAACTTTGTGCCGGCGCTAGGAACAGTTCTTACCACAACTCCGTGCCCACGAACCCGAGGCTCAACTGGCAACCCATCGATGCGCTGCATGGCCTCTCGCAAACTCATGCCTATCAAATTGGGCATTCCCGAATCTTGTTCTTGAAGCGCGCGCAGGGCGAGCGTTTGTGCGCGGTCGCGCAGTTCCACATGAGAGGAGGGATCAAGAAAAAGATTTCTTTCTGAAATAACAATCGGGGGAACATTGGCATGCCTCATTAAAAATTGACCAAGCCGCGCAAAAATTGGCGCCGCGACCTGTGATCCATAATAGGCCTTACGCGGATTCTCGACGACAACGAGCACCACATAGCGAGGCGCATGAGCCGGCAAAAAACCCGCAAAGCTCGAAATGTAGGCGTCTGGAATATACCCGCCGTTTTTGTTATCTGGAATTTGCGCTGTGCCGGTCTTGCCGGCCACATGATAACCTGGAATTCGAGCGTTGACCCCAGTTCCCTCTTGCGTGGCGGATGTGAGCATCAATTTCATGGTTGCAGCTTGTTCGTCACTCAATACCCGTCTTGCCTTGGCCTCTACGATCGGAACGAGCTCCATTGAATTTGACTTTCGAATGGCTTTGACGAGGCGAGGTTCGCGAAGCCAGCCACCATTGGCAATGGCCGCATACGCCACCCCCAGCTGAAGCGGAGTCACCGCGACACCTTGACCAAAAGACACGTTGCTCAGAAGGTGTTTCGACCAAGGCTGTGAGTTGATGAGGCCGCTCGCTTCGCCAGGAAAGTCGACTCCCGTCTTTTCACCAAATCCAAAATCACGAATTCCACGCTCCAGAGCCTTCGCGCCCGATTGAAATGCGATTTTAGCAGTCCCAATATTTGAGGAGTGGGCCAAGACTTCTGTGACGGTGATTTTGCCAAACTTGTGCTGAGCGTCCGCCTCGGTGATCCACTTCTTTCCGATTCGCATATGGCCTTGTTCGCAATCGATCTTTGAGTTGGGTTGAACAACTCCGGCCTTGATCGCCGACGCCACAACAAAAGTTTTGAAGGTGCTTCCCGGCTCAAACAAATCTGTCACCAAGCGATTGCGATGATCGGTGGGTAGGTTGGCCATCGCCAAAACCTCTGAAGTTTTTGGATCAAGAATAAGACCTTGAGCGCCATCTGCCTTAAAATTCAAAACCGCTTCGCGCAGCTCTCTTTCAAGCTGAAATTGTAAGTCTTGATCAATGGTCAATTGAACATCTGAACCGTCTGGAACTTCCGTCAATGACCGACCATCTTGCAAGAGTGGTCGACCCCTGGCATCTTTGGGTAAAATGACCTGCTGCACTTTACCCTCGAGGACGCTGTTCATCTGAAGCTCGACGCCTTCGAGCCCGACGCCCTCTCGGCCCACCAAACCCAAAACATGCCTTAGCGAGCCACCATGGGGGTACATCCGTAGAGGCTCTTCAACAAAACCCAATCCCGGTTCGCCAAGGGCTTGAATTTTCTTTTTCGTCGGGGCATCGAGTTGCCTTCGAATCCACACAAAGCGCCGTGTGGGCTGCGCGATTTTTTTATACAGATTTCTCTTCGACACTCGAAGTAGCTTAGCCAGTTTTGGCGCTAGAGCTTTAGGGTCTGAGATCAGTTTGGGGTCCGCAAACAACGAATAGGCCGGCACGCTGGCCGCCAACTCTCGCCCCTGTCGATCCAAAATCAATCCACGTCGACTTCGAACTTCGAGTACGGTTTCAAATTGTTTTCGCTTTAATTGCCCCAGCCGAGAATCTGGAAACACTTGAACTCGCAGAGCCCGAATAAGAAGAAATCCCCAGAGCACTAAGAAAACTGAAAAGAGAACAAGTATCCGATTTTTCATTACTGTGGAATGGCCGCCCGTCGACCCACAAGCTGAATGATCTGGCCTTCGCGAGCATCACTCAGAGTCAAACGTGACTCGGCATACTTACGAACATTTTCTGGCCGAGTGACCTTGGCGTATTCCATATTGAGCATGCGATTGTGATCTTTGAGTCGGCTATAGTCGCGACTCGCCTGCAGCACCGAGTAACCCATTCGGCGAACCTCCATTTTAAGAAGTACCAAACCAAAAAGTGTCGCGATCAACAGCAAGACACTTATAAATGGACTGACATCTCTTAGGGTGTTTCGGCTCACTCGGCTCTCCTTGATTCAAACACTCGCAGCTTTGCGCTTCGGGAGCGTGGGTTGCGAACCTGCTCTTCGCGAGTCGGCACAATGACCTTTTTGTAAAGAGGTCCACCGCCACACAAACCCGATTTCATGGCATATTTTACCATGCGATCCTCACTCGAGTGAAACGTGATCACCATCATTCGGCCACCTAGCCGCAAAGCTCGAC
>JBGSQJ010000451.1:0-2236 GCA_041738165.1 Bdellovibrionales bacterium | reverse complement strand
AGCGCTCGGGTTGAATTGCTCATTGCTCGGTTGGAAACTATTCAATTGAACCAGACAGAGACGATCTGCTCGATCGAAAAGCAGATCAACGAGCTCATTCATGTTTGGAACGAGAAGATGAAAAAGCTCGGGGCCCAGCCGCGCGGTCTTTGGATCGTCGATTTTGACGCTGGCGATGGCTTTTTGAATTGGAAGTATCCCGAAGAGGCGATAGATCATTGGCATTCGTACACAGAGACGCACGCTGCACGAATTGAACTCGCAGCCAGAAACGGAAGCCATGCGCATCGCCCTAGCCCAGATCAACTCGAAACTCGGTGACTTCACTGGTAACAGCGAAAAAATCTTAAGCTATACCGTTCGTGCTAAAGAAAAACATGCCGATCTAGTGGTCTTTCCAGAGGCCGCTCTCTTCGGCTACCATCCCGTGGACCTGCTCGAACGACCCAGTGTTGTGAAGGCGCAAGAAGAAACACTAGTCAAACTTCACAAGTCCATCCCTAAGGAAATAGGCGTTTTGGTCGGCGCCATCGTTCGCAACCCAAGTCGCGAAGGAAAACGCTACTGGAATGCGGCCGTGTTTTTAGAAAAAGGAAAAAAGCCAAAAGTTTTCGCCAAGCAGCTGTTGCCCACATACGACGTTTTTGATGAAAGTCGACATATTGAACCCGGCAAAGTCGCTGACAATATTTTTCGCTTCAAAAAAAAGCGCATCTTAGTCACCATTTGTGAAGACATTTGGGCGTGGCCACTTAGCAAAAATCCCTGGTATGCACGCTACGGCTCCAATCCACTTAAAAAGATAAAATCTAAAGACGTCGACCTGGTGGTAAACCTCAGCGCCTCACCTTTCACAGAAATGAAATTCGACAATCGCAGGCTCGTGACAAGAGCCACAGTTGCGCATTTTAAAACGCCGATGGTCTATGTCAATATGGTCGGCGGGCAAGATGAGCTCATCTTCGATGGCGGATCATTTGCGTTAAACAAGCGTGGTGAGGTTCAAGCACAGTCAGTGCGCTTTAGTGAAGATTTAAATCTTTATGATCTCAAGGCCGAGGTAGGGGGAATGCGCGAACCCGTTCGCGAGCCCCTCGAATGCGTGCGTCAATCACTCGTGTTGGGCCTAAGAGATTTTGTCGACAAGTCTGGTTTTGAAAAAGTTCATTTGGGTTTAAGCGGCGGAATCGATTCGGCCCTAGTCGCCTGTTTGGCCACAGATGCTCTAGGTCCGTCTAAGGTAAAAGCCCTTTATCTTCCAGGACCATTTTCAAGCAAAGAGAGTCAAAAATGGTCGGCGAAATTGGCCGAAAATTTAGGAATCGAACTCTTTGAAATTTCGATTATGGATTCTTATAAGAAAACTCTTTCTGAATTTGAAAAAACTTTTGGCGCAAAAGAGTTCAGTGTGACCAATGAAAATCTTCAAGCGCGCCTTCGTGGATTGTTTTTGATGGCTTATTCGAATCAAAATCGCAGTATGTTACTCGGAACTTCGAACAAGAGTGAACTTGCTGTTGGCTACAGCACTCTTTATGGTGACATGATCGGCGGGCTCATGCCGATTGGCGATCTGCTTAAAACTCAAGTTTTCGACTTGAGCCGGCACTACAATAAAGAGGCGGAAGTTATCCCGGTCGAAATTATTGAGCGGCCACCATCGGCAGAGCTGCGCGCCGATCAGCTGGACCAAGACAGTCTCCCGCCCTATGATCAGCTCGACAAAACGATTCAAAAACTTGTCCTTGGATTTCAGCCAGCCAAAACTCCCAGTGAAAAAGAAATTTTAAATTTGATGATCAAGAGCGAATTTAAACGCTGGCAATCACCACCGATTTTGAAAGTTAGCGATCATGCCTTCGGCCGAGGGCGTAGATTTCCGGTTGCTCATTCTAGCTTTTACTAGGCGCTGGGTCAAAAAGTTAAAGCAGATCGAGTAGGTCGAGCTGCTTGGGCTGAGGTTCAACCTTAGGAAACCTCATCTCATTTTTTCCGGTCAAGGCGACTAGGTTTTCAAGTGGAGGCCAAACCGAAACTGAACCCGTGATTTTTTCAATCACCTTGAGCAACAACTTTGCACAATATGTGGCGTCTTCTTCGGCCCGGTGAAATCCGGTTGAGTCGATCTGCAGATGTTGAACCAAGGTGCCGAGCTTGTAATTGGCCAATCCTGGGAACACTTTTTTTGCCATTGGATACGAATCTAAAATAAGGCCACGCGGAGTGGGCACTTCAA
>JBGSQJ010000362.1:0-21029 GCA_041738165.1 Bdellovibrionales bacterium | reverse complement strand
AGTTTAAAGGATCCTTTGATGGACCTTCACAGTATTTCTATCTTTCACCAAAGACCCTCAATGAGGCTCGAAAGACTTTGGCAAAGAAAAAGGGCGTTAGCATTTTTTATGCGTCAGGAGCCACCACAGCTCGCTGGGTAGCGAAACTACCTAACCACCTTAAAGCTAAACTCCTTGTGGTCAATTGCAATCATCCAAGTGAGCTGGCTGATTCACATTTGTATTTAGATGTCATTGAACTCAATAGCATAAGTCCTGAGAGCGGAGAGTGGCTCGGCAAAAGCCTTTCTGCTATGAAATCCGAATCGATCGCTGATAGACTGCCCTCTAATTATAGTAGTGAACCCGTGGGCCAAGAGCCGTGAGATATCAAAATGTCTGAGTTGAATGTCTGGAAAAAATGTAGTTCCTGTAAGCGACCGATTTTATTAGGCAGCCGTTACTACACATGTAGCGTGTCAACCTGCAATGGCCAAAGAACCGGTTATGTTTTTTGTAGCGTCGGATGTTTTGAAGTCCATCTTCCCGGAGCCAGGCATAAAGACGCGGCCGCAATAGAGAATTTTGCGCCTAAAACTCAAGTTCCCATTCAAAAGGAATCAATGAGTTCAGATAGACCGGCCACTAGACGCGTGATCAATGAACCGGGTTTGACAAAAAGCCACGTCCAAACTGGTTCTTCAAAGCCCATCCCTAAAGACGTATTGATCATTGCCTCGAGACTCAAAGAATACATTTTAGCCCGCGGAGAAATGAACACTTCTCAATCAGTCATGGACATCTTGTCTGAAAAAGTTCGCAGATTATGCGACGATGCCATCGACAAAGCGAGACAAGACGGGCGCAAAACCGTAATGGACCGAGATTTTAAGAGCTAACGCCCATTTTTCAATGCTTAGTCGAGTTGTGAGATTCGAGAGCATCCAGGCGCGCCTGCGCTCGCTCGAGCTTACGATGCCACATCTCGATTTGATCGGCTCCCAATAGGGGACCCATAAGGGCCTCTTTTGCCCTTTTCGCAGCTTCTTCTGCACGTGCCTTATCGATCTCAGCAATCGATTCGGCCACTTCAGCTAAGACCATCACGCCGTCAGGATGGACTTCTATGTATCCCCAGCTGACAACCAAGCTTTTAAATGTCGACTCGCCCTTGCCCCGATATTTCACAAGGCCAGTTCCAAGTGTCGACATCATCGGAGCGTGACCAGGCAAAATATCAAGTTGCCCTTTAAAGCCTGGCACCAAAATCTCTTCGATTTCTAAATCTGTAACCAAGCGTTTTTCAGGCGTAACAAGATTCAAAACAAACATTCAAAAACCTCAACCTATTTAAATCGCGATCTTCTTCGCTTTTTCAAGCACTTCTTCAATCGTCCCGACCATGTAAAAGGCTTGCTCAGGAACACTGTCATGTTTTCCGTCCAGAATTTCTCTGAAACCTCGAACCGTGTCTTTGATATCTACATATTTACCTTGAATGCCGGTGAACTGCTCGGCCACAAACATTGGTTGAGACAAGAAACGCTCAGCTTTTCGAGCGCGGCCCACAACCGCTTTGTCTTCTTCACTCAATTCATCCATACCCAAAAGGGCGATAATATCTTGAAGCTCGCGATAACGTTGCAGCAACGCTTGCACGTCTCGTGCGGTTTGGTAGTGCTCTTCGCCCACAATTTGAGGATCTAAAATTCGCGAAGTTGAGTTGAGCGGGTGAACCGCAGGGAAGATCCCTTTGGCTGCAATGTCTCGATCCAAATTCGTCGTGGCATCCAAGTGAGTGAAAGTGGTAGCAGGGGCTGGATCCGTGTAATCATCCGCAGGAACGTAGACCGCCTGTACAGACGTGATCGAACCTTTTTTAGTAGAAGTGATGCGCTCTTGAAGAGTTCCCATCTCAGTTCCGAGTGTAGGTTGGTAACCCACAGCCGAAGGAATACGGCCAAGTAGTGCCGAAACCTCAGCACCCGCCTGTGTGAAACGAAAAATATTGTCGACAAATAAAAGAACGTCGCGTTCTTCAACATCACGAAAATATTCAGCCATGGTCAAACCGGTTAGTGCCACTCGTGCGCGCGCACCGGGGGGTTCGTTCATCTGTCCAAACACCAACGCTGTTTTGTCGATAACGCCTGAATCTTTCATCTCGAAGTAAAGATCGTTTCCTTCTCGAGTGCGCTCTCCAACTCCCGCAAACACAGAGTATCCGCCGTGTTCTGTCGCGATATTTCGAATCAACTCTTGAATTAAAACGGTTTTGCCCACACCCGCACCACCAAAAAGTCCAATTTTCCCACCCTTGGCATAAGGCGCAAGCAAGTCGACGACTTTAATTCCTGTCATCAACATTTCAGCCTGAGTCGATTGATCTTCAAAACGAGGAGCCGCCCGGTGAATCGACCAGTGTTCTTTGGCTTGAACTTTTGGGCCGTCATCAACTGGATCGCCTATCACATTCAAAATTCGGCCTAAGACTTCTTGTCCCACCGGGGTTTGAATGCTGTCTCCTGTATTGCTCACCTTATCTCCGCGCACCAAACCGTCCGTTGTGTCCATCGCGATGGCACGAACCACTCGATCACCCAGATGCTGCGCAACTTCTAGAACAAGGTTGCCAACCTGATCGCTGATCGCCGTATTCGTGGCCTTTAGCGCGTTGTAGATTTTTGGCATTTCGCCTTCAGGAAACTCAATATCCACAACCGGACCCATTACCTGTTTAACGAAACCTGATTGAAGCTGCATACTCGCGATCTCCTATCCTTTTAGGGCTTCTGCACCACTTGTGATCTCGATGAGCTCTGTGGTGATCGAAGCCTGACGAAGCTTATTGTAAGTTAAAGTTAATATTCGAATCATTTCTCCAGCATTTTTTGTAGCGCTTTCCATGGCTGACATACGCGCTCCGTGCTCGGCCGCAACGCTCTCGCACATGGCGCGATACACTTGAACTGCAAAATGCTTTTTCAAGAGATCATCAATGATGTGCTCAGGATCAGGCTCAAAGATTAGATCTTTTGAAAATGGCAATTTCCCCTCACCCAGCGAATGGGCAGCGGAAGTGTCGACTGGCAGTAGGGGTTCACAAACCACCTCTTGCTGTATCGCCGACTTAAACTCATTGTAAATTAAGTAGACCGAATCGTAGCCGCCCGAAACGTAGTCGTTCATCAATTTGCTCGCCACGCCGGCCGCCATTGCATATGAAACTTCTCGCGCCAAATTCAAAATCGTATCGACGCCGACAATTCCTCTTGAGCGAAAAAAATCTGCACCTTTTCGACCCACAAATAGAAAATCCATTTTTTCAAATTGCGACTTTTTGTCTTGAAAAAACTTAAGGGCAAACCGGTTGATATTGTTGTTAAATCCGCCAGCCAATCCACGATCTGAGGTCAACACCACAAGTAAGATTTTTTTAGGGGACTCATTCTTCGAGAGTAGAGGATGTGTGACCCTTTGTGTGTTCGACACATCTGCAATCACAGACAAAATATTTTTGGCGTAGGGGCGGAGATTTTGAATATTAATTTGCGCCCTTCGCAATTTCGCAGCCGACACCATTTTCATGGCTCGCGTGATCTGCTGAGTGTTTTTAACACTCTGGATGCGCGTGCGAATGTCTTTTAAGTTGGCCACAGCTCAAACCGTCCTTAATTATTTCTTTTCAGTGGGTTTAAAAATGGCTTTAAACTCTTCTAATGCCGACTTGAAGTCTCGCTTTGAATTGTCGTCCATTTGTTTCTTTTCTCGAATCGTCGACAAAATCGCGCTGTATTTAGACTCCAAATAATCCATAAGTTCGAGCTCAAAACGCTTCACATCCGTTTCAGGTATCCAATCCATAAATCCATTGGTGGCGGCCCAAATGATCGCCACTTGCTTTTCAACTGAATACGGCGAGTACTGCGGCTGCTTGAGGATCTCTACAAGACGTCGCCCACGAGCCAGCTGAGCTTGAGTCGCTTTATCTAAATCCGAGGCAAAGGCCGCAAAAGCCTCAAGTTCTCTAAATTGAGCCAACTCGAGCTTAAGAGTTCCAGCAACCTGCTTCATCGCTTTAATTTGCGCCGCTCCACCCACACGAGACACCGATTTACCTACGTCCACTGCAGGACGAATACCTTTATAAAATAAGCTGCTCTCCAAAAAGATCTGTCCATCCGTGATCGAAATCACGTTTGTAGGGATGTACGCAGAAATATCACCTGCTTGAGTTTCGATGATTGGCAGTGCCGTTAACGAACCTCCGCCTTCTTTATCACTCATTTTGGCGGCTCGCTCTAAGAGCCGTGAGTGAACGTAGAAAACGTCACCGGGGTAGGCTTCGCGGCCTGGTGGGCGACGAAGTAGAAGTGACAGCTGCCTGTAGGCCTGGGCCTGTTTTGTTAAATCATCATAAATGATAAGCGCATGTCGACCTGTGTCTCTGAAGTACTCAGCCATTGTGCAACCTGAGTATGGTGCCAAAAACTGAAGAGGCGCTGGTTCTGACGCGGACGCCATAATAACTGTGGTGTATTCCATCGCTCCGGCATTGCGGAGTTTTTCAACCACCTGGGCAACCGTTGATTTCTTTTGGCCAATGGCCACGTAAAAACACTGAACGTCTAGACCTTTTTGGTTAATGATCGTATCGATTGCGATTGCGGTTTTGCCCGTTTGACGATCTCCAATGATCAGCTCGCGCTGTCCCCGGCCAATTGGGATCATCGAATCGATGGCTTTGATACCTGTTTGCATTGGTTCGCTTACAGATTTTCTCGCTAAAATTCCTGGTGCCTTTATCTCAACGATACGACTGTGGGCTGTGTTGATTGGGCCCCTACCGTCGATCGGGCGGCCGAGAACGTCTACAACTCTTCCGAGAAGAGCTTCTCCAACCGGTACCTGTACAATTTTCTTTGTGCGCTTAACCGTATCACCTTCGCGAATGTCACGATCTTCACCAAAAATGACGATCCCGACTGAATCCGCCTCAAGGTTAAGCACCATTCCATATATTTGGTTTGGGAACTCAACCAGCTCTCCGGCCATTGCTTTTTCGAGTCCGTAAACTCGGGCCACACCGTCGCCCACTGAAAGCACACTTCCGGTTTCACTAACTTCAATGTTTTTATTGTAGTTCTTGATTTGATCTTTAAGAACACGGCTGATTTCGTCTGCGCGAATCGTTTCCATTAATGGGCGCTCCTAGTTATTTGCTCGTTAATTCGGGTTAAATGGGATGTTAATGAGTCATCAAAAGTGTAGCTGCCAACTTCGGCGACCAAGCCGCCAAGCAATGATGGATCCTCTTTGTAGGTAAGTATCACTTGTTTTTGCGTCGCCTGACTGACTAGGCTTTCAATTCGCTTACGTCCATCGGGATCGAGCACCGCCGCAGACCGCACAGAGCCGCGAGTGACGCCATGAGCTTCGTCTGAAATTTTTTGGTAGGCCACCAAAATTTCAGGGTAAACACCCAAGCGGTTTTTCTTTGCTAAGAGAAGCAAAAAGTTTCGAAACGAATCTGCCATTTGAACGGCTTCACACATGGCCGAAATGACCTTTTGTTTTTCTTGTGGTCGAACCATAGCGGAATCGAAAAACCGAACAATCGCCTGATCACTCGACATGGCCTGCTCAACAATGCGCATCTGTTCAAAAACTTTATCGGCACTGCCGGTTTCTTGCGCCAGCGAGTGAATAGCTCTGGCATACCTTGTCGCTAGGTTTGAGTTCTTCATCCTCTTACCACCTGAATCTTTTCTGCAAATTCGTTCTCAAGCTGTTTTTGTTCCGCAGTTCCTAGGTTGGCCCCTAAATTCTTTCTCGATGTTTCGAGGGCTTGAGACAAAAGTTCGGCTCTCAATTCGGCCTTCGCCCGGTCAATTTCTACTTGAGCACTGCGCTCGGCATCTTTAGATAATTTCGCAGCTAATTCATTTGCCTCGCGCACCAGTTTAGTCTTGAGTTCCGCGGCCTGCGCACGAGCTTGATCCAAACCTTCGGTTGCACTTAGCTCTAATCTTCTTAATTTAGATTGAATTTCGGTCTTGCTTTTTTCGGCCTCGACCTTGGCGCTCTCGGCTTTGGTCACCAGATCGCGATAAGTTTCGGCTCGGTTGATAAAATGCGATTTCACAGTTTTTCGCAGAAAAAAGATGAGAAGGCCAAACAGCAAAACAAAGTTGATTGTTTGAACAAGAATACTATTCCAAGGAATCGCATGTGCATCATGCGCGGACAAATGCCCCGATTCAGCTGCCCAAGCTTGTGAAAGAATCAACGCCAGCTTGAAAATCATGATTTAATTTCCTTGCCGACAAGCTTTTGATTTATCAGCTGCGAAATGCTGGCCACTTCTCGGCTCAACTGGCTTCGCGCGCCCTGTACTTCTTTTTGAATGGTCGCCCTGGTTTCTTCAATTTTGTTGCGCGCTTGAGTTCGGGCGCTCGTGATCAAGCCGTCATACTCTTTTTGTGCGGCCTGACGTGTTTCATCATGAACGGCTTTGTACTTTTCACTGACTTCCGCCGCTTTGCGTGCAAATTCTTTTTGCAGCTCTTCGGTCTCTGCCAAAAAGCGTTCCGCCAGTTCGGTTTTGCCTACTGTGCGATTTTGTCTCTCTTTGTAGATCTCAAAGTAGGGGCCGAACAGCGCATATTTAAGTACCAAAAAGACCACCATAAATAGCGCGATTTGTAGAAGTAGGCTTTGGTTAACTCCCAGTGAAACAAAGAGTTTCACCATGTCTGTGACGAGGCTGGCCACGTGTCTCCCTTAAGCAAAAAGTCCGTATAAAGGATCGTTTTAAAGTTCTAAGAAGAACTCTATATATGCGAGTAGGGGGTGGCTGTAAATTATTAAATCTTAGGCATATAAGAAGCACCCTCAAAGAGGACGCCTTCATCAATTCTCAGCGACGGGGTCGTAACGGTGCCCTGAAAAACGGCGGGCGGGTGCATGATGACTCGGCGGCGCGCAAAAATATTTCCTTTTACAGCACCGCTTATAATGACAGATTCGGCCTCAATTTGAGCTTCGACATTTGCGCCCGGATTTATAACCAAAGTGTCGTTGGTGAATATTTCACCGCGAAAATGGCCACCAATTCTGACTGTTCCTTCAAAGGTAAGGCGGCCATCAAATGACGCACCTTTCTCAAGGAGCGCAGAGATCGCCAGGTTTTTTTCTAATTCCGCCATGAATCCCTAAGTGTATCGGCTATTTGGTTCAATTCCGAGTCGCTTGTGAACGGAATCACAATTCGGCCCTTGCCCGCATGATAGTCCAATCTAATCTTGGCGCCGAGGAGTTTTTTAAGCTCTTCTTCGAGATTCAAGGCCGCGATGGTTCGTGCATCCCTGCGGTCGGGCTGGGGATTTGATTCGAGCTTGGCTTTTTCTGCCAGTTTTTCTAAGGCACGAACGCTGAGTTGCTCATCCCTCGCCCGTTTTGCCAATTCAAGTTGTCGACCAGTGTCACCAACCGACAAGAGAACCTTGGCCTGGCCAGTAGATAAAATTCCATCGGTGATCATCTGACGCAATCCAGCAGGAAGTTGCAGCAGCCTTAACAAATTGGCGATCGTGACGCGATCTTTTCCAACCCGATCGGCCAGCATGACCTGTGTGAGCTTATGCTTTTCAATTAGATGCGCGTAAGCCTCTGCTTCTTCAATTGGATTGAGGTTTTCTCGCTGGATATTTTCTATAAGAGCCAACTCTAATATTTCTTGCTCCGGAGCTTCTTTGAGTATGGCCGGAACTTCCTTTAATCCAGCCAATCCAGCGGCTCGCCAACGACGCTCGCCCGCGATCAGCTTGTAAGTTCCATCAGAGTTGGGACAAACCAAGATCGGCTGAATGATGCCTTTTTCTTTTATCGAGGCCGCGAGCTCTTTGAGCGGTTCAGCTTCGAAGTTTTGGCGAGGTTGGTCGGAATTCGGAATTATTTTTTCTATTTCAATATTCCAAATTCTTTTCTCGATTGGCACTTGTGTAACGACCGGCATACGGTTCACTACTTCCGCATTTTCTTTTAACGGCTCCGGCTGTGAATCAATAAATCCTTCTTTTATTGCAGCTGTTTTTTGGCTCGGCATGGCCGACGTCACTTTTTCTACGATGTCGGCTTGATGAGGCGTCGATTTTGAAAATGCACCCTCTGAGGAGCCCCCAAGGAGACTTCCCAACCCTCGCCCTAAACCTTTTTTATTTGCATGTTTTTGACCTTGTTTTTCAGACATTGGCTTCACCTCGGCTTGATTCGGTTTCGGGTAGCGCCTGGACTCCATAAACGCGCTCGTCCAGCTCCTCGGCCAGCTCTCTGTATTTTTTTGCGCCGATTGACTTTGGGTCGTATTGAAGAATGGTTTGGCCGTGGCTCGGCGCTTCACTTAAGCGAACGTTTCTGGGGATAATGGCTTTGAAAACTTTTTCGCCGAAGTGCGATTGAATCTCGGCTACAACTTGGTGCGATAGATTGTTGCGAGCATCGAACATGGTGAGAACTATGCCTTCGATATGAAGCTCAGGATTCAAACTGTTTTTAATTAAACCTGCAGTATTCAGGAGTTGCGATAGACCTTCGAGCGCGTAGTATTCACATTGAAGCGGCACAAGAAAGGTATTGGCAGCCGTTAGTGAGTTCACCGTGAGTAAGCCTAAGCTAGGTGGACAATCTATTAATACATAGTCAAATTTATCCGCGATTGATTGAATAGCCGTTTTGAGTCGATACTCGCGTTGGGGCATGTCTACTAGCTCTATTTCGGCTCCAACGAGGTCTGGATTTGCCGGGATTATCCAAAGGTTATCCATTTGAGTAGTCTGAATAGTCGTTTGAATATCCTTTTCGCCGATTAATACCTGGTAGATGTTATTTTCGTGATTTTCATAGCGTTTTACTCCCAAGCCGCTTGACGCGTTGCCCTGAGGATCCATATCCACTATTAACACGGACTTGCCGATGTGCGCCAAAGACGCAGCCAGATTGACTGATGTAGTGGTCTTACCTACGCCACCTTTTTGGTTGGCGATGCAAATCACACGAGCCATGTTGCTTACCCCACTTCGTGAATTTTGTTCATCGCCGATTGTGTCGATATGAGACTGAAAACTCAACAGTTAAGTTGAAATTGCCGATAGTTTCCACGTGGAACATCGTTTTCTGACTATTTTGACTACTCTGGTGCTCTTGACTACTCTTTTGGGGTGTAAGTCGGAGGACCCGAACCCAGAACTCAAAGATCCTATCTACTCAGATTTAAAAAAACGCACTGAAGAGGCAGAAAAGGCAGCAGCGAGCAGCAAGGCTGAAATAGAAGCGCTCGAGCTGGCTCTGAGTAAGTCCGCCCCAATCACTTTAGAGAAAAAGAACATTGAAAAGGATCTTCAAAAGACTAGGCGTGAATACTCACGAGCATCACAGGAGCAGAGATATTTTAGAATTCGAATGGAAAGGCGTCAGGTAGAGGACAAAATCAATTACCGTCGGGCTCTGGCGAGCGAAAAGCCATGGCCTGACCCTGAAGAGTACAAAAAGTATTTGAAAAACATCGAACTCAGGCAAATCAACCGAAACTGGAATGCCAGAGTGCCTAAGCTCCAGGATCGGCTAGAAAGCTATAAGGTTCCAAAGGCCACCGCTGTTCCACGTGGAACCGAAAATGAGGAAGAATAGTCGATTAGGCTATTTTCGAGTCGTACAGACGATAGATCTGCGAATCTGAGTTACGGGCAATGAGTACTCACCAACAAGCTCTGGCGCCCAACCAGAAACAATTTGACTAGGCATCGCTGCAATTTCAGTCGACCAACTGCTGCCCTTCATATGAAAAATGCGCTCACCAGACTTCAAAATCCGGTTGCAAGCCAATACTGTCTTAGAAACGTTGGCAAAGCCCCGACAGATTACAGAACTGGCACCATCTGTAGACACGGCCTCAATTCGACTTAAAAGAGTCTCTGCATTCTCCAACTTCAACACGGCGATCAAGTGTTTCAAAAACTCAACCTTTCTTGAATCGCTTTCGACCAACTTGACCCTAACATTTGGCAAAAGAATGGCACAAACAACCCCAGGAAGACCATTGCCAGAGCCGAAGTCAAACAGCACCCCAGAGAGACCCTTTCCCTTTAAAACAAAAGCAGCCGATATACAGTCCGCGAAATGCTGTTCATCCGCGTCACGCTCTGTGTTACGAGAAATAAGGTTCACTTTAGAATTGAACTTAAGAAGCTCTCGATGAAAATGACTCAAAGCATTCAACGTAGCGGCATCTAGATCTGGAAACCAACTAGGTACACGCCACAGCGCATTATTTCCCTCAGTGGTCTTAGCCTCAGGAGGTTTAGGGGCATTCGCCTTGGCCGGTTGGTCGTCTCGACCCTGCGGCAAACCCAATTTGTACCTCAATTGTGACTCCTAAGGCCCTCGCGGCCCTTCAAATGAACCAACAAACACTG
The DNA here is from genome assembly GCA_041738165.1 of Bdellovibrionales bacterium. Classification (GTDB taxonomy): domain Bacteria; phylum Bdellovibrionota; class Bdellovibrionia; order Bdellovibrionales; family UBA1609; genus JALHOQ01. The sequence goes on along the minus strand of JBGSQJ010000362.1, from coordinate 10,578 downwards.
AATTGCCGAGGGATTTACCCCACTTATCCGACCAGCCTGGCCCAAAGACCTAGGTTTGATCTGACTCAGCTTTTCAATCTCTTCTCGAGACAGGCCCTTAACGGTAGAAAAATCCACATCAAAAATACTGAGCCCCTCTAATTTTGCCGCCTGAGCGACCATATCATTCTGACGCTTAATATAGCCTTCATACTTCACCTGGATCTCAATGGCAGACCAAGCGCTCTCATATTTATCGACCGGAACCCCCAACTTCTGAAGATCTGAACAGGTGATTTCTTCGCGACGCAAGAGCTCACTTGCCCGGTGTGGCTTAGTAAGAAGAGGAGAATTTAGGCTTGAAATTGCTTCGTTGGTGATCTTGTTCGGAGTAAACACATGATTTTCAACAACCTGGCGCAGCTTGTCTCGCGCCTCAATTTGGCCCTCGAGAATCTTAATATTCTCGTCACTCAACAGCCCTTGATTCTTACTTACTGAAAACAATCGCTCGAGGGTATTGTCCTCACGAAGAATTAAGCGAAACTCAGCACGTGAAGTCATCATTCGATAGGGTTCTCGAGTGCCCTTTGTCACAAGATCATCAATCATAACTCCAATATACGCTTGGTCCCGGCGCAAAATCAGCGGATCCAACCCTTTTACGAAATTTGCCGCATTCGTCCCAGCCAAAAGACCTTGGGCGGCGGCCTCTTCGTAGCCACTTGTCCCATTGATCTGACCAGCCAAAAACAGTCCACCCAGATGCTTGCTTTCTAACGAGGGCGCCATCTGCATAGGATCTAAAAAATCATATTCAACTGCATATCCAGGCCGGAGCAATTTAACGTTCTCAAGCCCAGGAATCGTTCGCAAAAATTCATACTGTACATCTTCAGGAAGGCTCGTCGAAATACCTTGTAGGTATATTGAATTTGTCGAAAGACCCTCAGGCTCTAAAAATGTCTGATGCCGGTCTTTATCCGCAAAACGGGTGATTTTGTCTTCGATGCTCGGGCAATATCGAGGTCCAATACCCTCAATAACTCCCGCATACATTGGTGATTGATGTAAATTACGTCTAATGATTTCATGCGTCTTTTCATTGGTATAACTTAGGAAACATGGAACTTGTGGAAGCTTTAGCCGGCCATCCCCAAATGCGCTAAAAGGAGTGAATATTTCGTCGCCATACTGGGGCGTAGTCAGGCTCCAATCAATACTATCTCGCTCCAATCGAGCCGGCGTGCCCGTCTTTAGACGAGTTACTCTAAACCCAAGAGAGCGAAGTTGGTCTGATAATCCGTGAGAGGCTTTGTCGCCAACTCGGCCGCCGCCGGTTTTCTGCATCCCAATATGCATGACCGCATTCATAAATGTTCCAGTGGCTAAGACTACAGCCCCAGCTTGCACTTTCGCGCCATTTGATAAGAGCACGCCATGACAACGATTTTGCGAAACCAGAATCTCCTTAACCTCATCGTTAATTATCGAAATTCCCGGAGTATTAACCAACTGGTCGCCAATCTGCGCCGAATACAAATCCTTGTCACACTGGGCTCGCGACCCTCGCACCGCAGGACCCTTTCGGGCGTTCAGGCGTTTAAATTGGATGCAGGTGGCATCGGCAGTTCGCCCCATAGCACCGCCCAAAATATCAATCTCTTTCACCATATGACCTTTGCCCAGGCCACCGATTGAAGGATTGCAGCTCATGTACCCAATACGGCTAAGGTTGGTTGTGACCACTCCGGTATTTAGGCCCAGTCTCGCGGCCGCTAACGCCGCCTCAATTCCAGCATGTCCCGCTCCCACAACTATGACGTCGAATTTTTCCATCATTTTCCTAAGCAAAATTCTGAAAATACGCGGTCCATGACCTGATCGTCATAAACAATTCCCAAAATTCCATAAACCGACTGCAAACCCTCGCCAAGCTCTAGAGCCACCAAATCGGGACTCTCCTCACCTAAAATGAGTTGCTTCGCAGCTTCAACATATCCAAGAGCGCTCTTTAATCCCTCAAATTGTCTCGCGTTGCAAACCCAGGTCGACTCTTCACTGCTTTCTGTTTTTAGCCGACTCTTGATCAAATCGATCAACTCGTCCAGGCCGTGGCCTGAAAGGTTACTCACCCGAACAGACTCAACGTTCACATCGCGAACCCGGCAAGAGAACCTAACCGGATTGCTGTTTGACTCATATAGGTCTGACTTACTAAAGACCAATATTGATTTTTCGGGTACCGCTGGTTCAAGCCAATCGAACAACTCGGGTTTGTCATCTATGAGAAGCACCAAATCTGCACTTTGAATTCGCGCAGTCGCGCGCTCAACGCCCAAATGCTCAATTTCATCACCCGTTTCTCGAAGTCCAGCCGTGTCCACAAATTTTATCAAAACTCCATCAAGATGAAGTTGGCCCTCAACCAGATCGCGTGTTGTGCCGGCGATCGGAGAAACTATCGCGCGCTGTTCACTCAGCAGCCGGTTGAGTAAACTCGACTTACCCACATTGGGCCGCCCTGCCAAAACGACCTCGAAGCCTTCTTGCAGCCCACGGCCCTGCTTAAATCCTGCGATGCATTTTTGAATGCGATCCAGGGCGGAATTGATCCGAGCCAGCAACGCCTCATTTGCAGCGATAAGGATGTCCTCTGATGCAAAATCAATATTGGCCTCAAGCTGAGCCAAAACCCAGGTGAGATCGTCTCGAATCAATTGAATCTCTTGTGACAATCCACCTTGTAATTGACGAAGTCCAACGCGAGCGGCTTGAGCCGAACGACTCTCTATCACAGAAAGTACACTTTCCGCTTGGATCAGATCCAGCCGCCCGTTCATAAATGCCCGATAGGTGAACTCGCCTCGCTCTGCCATTCGTGCACCCGCCAACACCAGTTGGCGCAAAACTTCGTCAACGATAAACGAATTGCCATGGCAGGAAATTTCACAAGTGGATTCACCTGTATAGCTTCGCCCTTTGGCGAAATAGCTCACCAGCACTTCGTCCATCTCGCGATGGCTATCAATCGTGCCTAGGTGGCCATAATAGATTTTATGAGACTCAAGTTGGGGAGGCAGAAACTCGGCCAGGCGTCTTACAATTTCAACAGTCTCTGGCCCACTGATGCGGATAACTGAGATGGCTCCAAGAGCCGGCCCGGTAGCCGGCGCACAAATCGTGTCTTTATCTCGATTCAGTAGCTCCATCTTTTTCTTCAACTATCCCTTCGCCACCTTTGGCCAAATAGATTTTTATTTTTTTAAAGTGGCCATCGCCAACGGATCGACTCTTCACGCGGCCATCCTCTGCCAAGTATTGGTGAACGACTTTTCGATCTTTTGGTGGAAGCGCACGAAAGTACACCGACTTGCCTTTGTCTAAAACGAGGCCTTTGAGTTTTTCTGCAAGGGCCACCAAAGCCGCGTCGGCCTGCTGGCGAAAATTTGAACAATCAATATTCACATGAAAGGCCTCGCCGTTGGCTTGATGCTGAATCGAACGACGAACAAAAAGCTGAATGCTGTCGAGCAGCTGGCCTTCTTTTGAAATCAGAAGCTCTTCGTCTTCACCAAAAATATCCACATTGACCGAACCATCTTCTTGAACTTTCAGGTCGTAGCCCAGCTCCAGCCCAGCAAGAGAGAACAATTCATCAAGAATTTCATCGACCAACGCTTCTGGTCCGCCGCTTTGCTTTTTCTTACCAAAAATCTTTCCCAATAATCCCGTCATTTTAGACTCCTCTTTCTTTACGCAACTCTTGAAAGTTTTTAAGTTGCTGGGGTTTGACCTCTCATAAAATACATTTGTTGCGCCACGCTGAAGACAGCTCCCACAAGCATATAGAGAGTGAGTCCACTAGGTAGCGACAACATAAAAAACGAAAACAAAACTGGCATCATCAACAAAACCTTGGCCTGTGCGGGATCCATGGTGTTTGGGGTGATTTTTTGCTGAACGAACATCGTTGCGCCCATGAGCACTGGCAACACATAGATAGGATCTTTCAACGAAAGGTCGTGTATCCAAAGTGCGAAGGGCGCTTGATAGAGTTCAATGCTGTGGCCAAGTACCTGGTAAAGAGCAATGAAGATAGGGAACTGCAAAAATATCGGCAAACAACCTCCGACAGGGTTCACCTTATTGGTCTTCATCAGCGCCATCATTTCTTGCTGCTGCTTTTGCTGGTCGTCTTTATAACGTTCACGCAGCTCTTTGATTTGTGGTTGAATGACCTGCATCGCCTTCATCGATTTGTACGAATACATATTGATCGGCAGCAAAATAACACGCACAAGCAAAGTTAGCCCGATAACGGCCCATCCCCAATTACCCATCCACGAATGAAACCAACGCAAAAGTCCCAAGATGTGCCGACCAATATAGTCAAAGAATCCAAAATCCACGATTGAACCTAAATCTGGGTCAATACTCTGAAGAAGATTGAAATACTTTGGACCGATAAATGCCAAATAGTTCAATTTCAATGGTTCCGCTCCAGAATTTAGGGCGGGATACTCTAGCATCAAGGTGGCGACCATACTCTTGTGATCCAAGTTCCCTTTTACTTCTGGCATAATGTCCGAGTGATCAACCAACGCTTGAGAAAAGTATTGCGAACCAACTGCAACCACTCGGCCTTTGTTCCAGACCTTCTCTACATCGTCTCCGCTAAAATGAATTCGGTCTTTCGTTTCTGACGTTTTGACAAAAAATTCTTGCACCTCATTTTGAGGAGAAAACATCGACTTACCTTCGGATTTTTCCACATTTTCCGCCAAGATATTCACAATTCCAATGAACTGTTTGTCTTCACCGGCGGCCGCCACTTTGACCTTTAGGTCATATTTCTCAGCGTCCACCTCAATAGATTTGGTGACGGTCACATTGCCAACGCGCGCGCGACCCACAAAGCTATTTTCACTCAATCTCTCAATTTTAAAATCGAGTACGGCGGAACTGCCAAGTGCCCTCGTCTCAAGTGTTAGGCCCTTGTCGGCTTCAACTCCCAAAACGACTGGCTGACCATTTCGATTCTTAAATTTATTAATGACGATATTTTTGAGCCCCATGCCTCGGCTCGAAATTTCAAAAGAGAGGTTTTCACTCTCAAACGCTATCGTACGTTCGGGTTCACTCGAGGTGACCTCTAAATGCTCGACAGCCACCCCTTCAGGTGTCGACACAGGGGCTTGTTCTTGGGCCTTCGCATCTGATGGACTTGCGCTGGGTTTTTCTTGATCGGGAGCCGCCAGTGATTCTTCTGTTTTTGGCTTAAAGGCATCGGGATACTTGTGTTGCATGTAGGTCTGCCACCCAATAAAAACACCGCCGACCAACACTACGGCTAAAATAGTTTGCGAGTCAAAAAAACCACTTTTGCTTGAGCTCAATTGGTTGTCCTTTCAGGCACTGGATCTAAACCGTAAGATCCCAGTGGGTGACACTTCCCCAACCTAATAAATACGAGCACAAACGCTCGGCCTAAAGAATGTTTTCGAAAGGCTTCGTCTGCGTAGACTGAACATGACGGCTCAAACCGACATCGGCCTCCAAGGAATTGAGACAAAAACAATCGATATCCAGCCAAGACGAAAAGCATAAGGTCACGCACGAGATCCCCGCAGCTTTCTCTCAACTTGAATTGTAATTCTAGCCAGTAACGCATCAAAATCCTCATGACTCAGGCTCTTATACATGCCGTCGGGCCTGGGTTTAAGCACAATATTGATATCGAACTCTAAATCGTGCTTTCTTGCCCATTTTCGAAAGTAATCGCGCCCCCAACGACGCAGGCGATTTCTAACGACAGCCGAACCCACCTTACGAGGCAAAGTCCAGCCGACTCGCACAACACCTAGTTCATTGAGTGAAAAATTAGCCACCAGAGAAGATGTGCTTGAGCGAAACCCATAGGCGCGCAGGCGTTCAAAATCAGCACGTCTTTTTAGAGGCGAAAATCGCGAGCTACTTGCCACCCGACTTCACAGTCAGTCGCTTGCGCCCTTTGGCCCGCCTCTTCGAAAGGACCTTTCGGCCGCTTTTCTTTTTCATTCTCTTACGAAATCCATGAGTTTTTTTTCGTTTGCGCTGGCTGGGCTGATAGGTACGTTTCATAAAACAGTGACTCCAAATGTATAACGACCGGACGCGCCAATAAAGCACAGGCGCAATTTTAGAGTCAAGTTCTTGAGACCACTCAAATTCTTGAAAGCTTAAATTTATGGCACACCCCTACCTGGACAGGGAGTTTGCCATACCCTGTTCAAATCATTGAAAGTTTTATTCGGTAGTGCTACTTCCTCTAGTCCACTTATCCACAACAGACAGCCGGGGGGCCAGTTGAGCACGGATAGCCATCCACATCTCAAGTTTTGGCATGAAATCAAGGAAAGCCTTAAAGCCAAAAATCAAAACAATAAACCATTGCAAATGTGGTTTGAGCCAACCGATTTGGTCGATGTCGACGATCGCCCGAGTGGTCGCTGCTTTCGCTTAGGGGTGCCGACAGAACTTCACAAGTTTTGGATTTCTCAAAACCTACTTGAGAGAATTTGTTCTGAAATATCAGCAAGTTATCAGCAGCCTTTTCAAATCGAGCTACTCGTAACCGGTCACGGTGTCTCGAGTCCATCCAATCAAGTGGAGTTGCCTCCTCAGCCCAAAGTGCAACCGTCTGACATAAATGAGGTCCCTTTGGGTGCCGTTCAGGCCACTCAACGTGAAATGCTAAATACGGACTATACCTTTTCGACATTTGTAGTGGGCCGAAACAACGAGTTTGCACATGCCGCTTCATTTAGCATTGCCGAAAGCCCTGGCAAAGAATCCTATAATCCCCTGTTTATCTGTGGACCTACGGGTATGGGTAAGACCCACCTTTTGAATGCGGTTGGAAACCATATTCGGCAGAATTTCCCTCACTTACGCATCTTGTATGTGTCGGCCGAACGCTTTTTGAACGAATGCATCTCAAGTATTCGGCGCAATGAGATGGAACGATTTCGCCTTAGATATAGAGAAAAATGTGAAATCTTGTTGATGGACGACATTCAAATTCTGGGACGCGGGGAAGCTGTACAAGAAGAGTTCTTTCATACACTTAACGATTTTTTTGAAAAAGGGCAGCAGGTCATCGTTGCGTCAGATCGAATGCCTAAAGACATCAAGGGCCTCGAAGACCGCATTCGAACTCGGTTAGAATGGGGCCTTATCGCGGACATTCAAATGCCCGACATCGAAACTCGGGTCGCGATTTTGAAGTACAAGGCCGAGCGTAAAAGTATTTCTATGGCCAACGAAGTGATCGGCTATGTGGCCCGTATTTCCAAGCGAAGCATTCGAGAGCTTGAAGGCAATTTAAACAAGATTCGCATGTTTTCAGAGCTACAAGGCGTACCAATAGATATAGAATTGGCCAAAAGGGTGCTTTCGACCCATGACGATATAGCGGTCATGACCATTGATGACATTCAAAAGTTGGTGGCCGATCACTATAAAGTTCGCGTGCCTGATTTGAAGTCGAAAACTCGAACCAAGCCGCTGGTTACCGCTCGCCAAGTCGCTATGTTTTTAGTCAAAAAACATCTCGATAGGTCGCTGGTTGACATAGGCCGTCAGTTTGGTGGTAAGGATCACACCACAGTTATGAATGCGCTGCGTCGAATTCAGGATCAACTGCATATAGACTCTGAAATCAAAAGAGATATTGAGGATTTAGAGAGCCGAATCCACAATATCACAGGGGTGTGAATGGGGACAGTGTATAAGCCTGTGGATACTCTGGTGGATCTAAATGTGGGATCCGAGTCATCCCCATTTTCACTAAACCAACTCGGTTTATTTCACTCACGAATGTCCACAGTCTTTCGCTTTAAAAATCAGCTATTTAATCAGTTAACTGAGAAACTCGCGGACCTACGACTATTACTAGATTTATATATATATAAAAGAAGCTTTTATAACCATCTGGAGGATGCATGAAGCTCTCGGTCGAAAAGAAAGATCTTCTTAACGTTATCGCACGGGCCCAAAACATCGTGGAAAAACGAAACACCATGCCTATTTTGGTGAATGTTCTTCTTGATGCCAAAGATGGGGTGCTTCGAGCATTTGCAACAGATCTTGAAGTGAGTTTGACGGATCAGATCGAGGCTCAGGTTCAAGCGCCGGGCCGAGTGGCAGTGAGTGCAAAAAGTCTTTTTGAAATTATAAAAGAGCTTCCCGATGGTCCGATTCAAATGGAACGTCGTGAAAACAATTGGCTTCGTATCTCTCAAAAACGCGCCGTTTTTAATATCGTGGGAATCAGTCCCGATGAATATCCCGTTTTTCCAACGCTAACGACCAAAGAGTTTGTGAAGATCGATGCCAAAGTACTTTTGGAAATGATCGAAAAAACCATCTACTCCGTTTCTACCGATGAAACACGATACCATCTCAACGGAGTGTTTTTAGAAGTAAAGCCCGATGGTGATGGAGCCAACTATCGAATGGTCGCGACCGATGGCCATCGCTTGAGTATGATTGAGCGAAAACTTCCAATCAGTGGTGCCGGGCATCTGCAAGCACAGGGAGTCATTGTTCCGCGCAAGGGTCTTCATGAAATGCGCAAGCTTTTGGAGTCTGTCGACAATACGGTTGAATTGGCAATCGAAGGGTCTCAGCTTGTCGTGAGATTGACGTCAACCTTACTCATGATTCGATTGATTGAGGGTAAATATCCCAACTATCAACAGCTTATTCCACAGGGGTTTAAAGAATTTTTCTTAGTTCCCAGGGAAGCATTGCTCAGTTCACTCAAAAGGGTGTCGCTACTTTCAAATGCGAAATCCAAAGGTGTTACATTCTCCGTGGCCTCTGGAAAAATGGAAATCACCTCTAACAATCCAGAGCTTGGTGATGCAAAAGAAGAAATTGAAGTCGATTTCAAAGGCAAAGATTTGAAAATTGGATTCAATGCCCGCTACATGCTGGACGTGCTGCAAAGCATGCACGATGACATAGTGAGAGTGGAGCTCAACGACCAATTGTCACCGGGACTTGTTCGCCCGCAAGATGATCCAAGCTACACTTGCGTGGTTATGCCCATGCGAATTTGATGCAAGTTCGAAAACTCAAACTCGACAACTACAGAAATTATTTGGATCTAGATTTGGAATTTCCCCCAGGTGTCGTGGTGTTTCACGGGGCCAATGGCCAAGGGAAAACCAATCTCATGGAGTCCTTTCATTTTCTCATGCGTGGCGAGAGTTTTCGTCCGGCACAAAGAGCCAATTTGATCGGACCTATTCAAACTAATGTTTCTGAACCATTCGCGAGAGTACATGCGAATTTAAATCAAAACGGTCTCGATCACGACCTGCAGATGATGATTAAGGGCCACTCCATTTCTCTCGTGCATAATTCGAAGCGAACCACAGCGGCCGTGATGGCAAAAAAATTCCCCATAGTTATGTTTTCGCCTGAAAGTCTCGGGGCTATTAAAAGCGGTCCCGAAGAGCGAAGGCGCCTAATTGACAGCCTACTTGCGACTCATAAATCAAATAGCGATCGGTTACTACGAGATTTTCGCCGGGCGTTACGAACGCGCAATCGGATCCTTAGAGACTACCGCTCTGGCGCAATGGAAAAGCTTCAAGCTACGGCATTGCTTGAGAGTCTGGATGGCACCTATTTTCCGCTTTCAGCGGAACTTGCCTACTGTCGAATGGAAGCCATTCAGACATTGCTTCCTGAGCTGAATCGAGCGGCAAAATTCGTTCTTGAAAGTCCCAATGTGGACATCTCTGTGGAGTACTTGGTTTCGGGTCAAAATGCCCTTGGCTGGAGTCGTTCAGAGCTGCTCACCAGCATGCACACCCGTGGTCAGCAGTTGCGCGCCGCAGAGTTAGCTGGCGGAATCTCACTCGTCGGACCGCACAAACATGATATTCGCATTTTGTTCACTGGAAAAGATTCACGATTCTATTGTTCGCAGGGGCAGCAAAGGGCGCTAATTTTGTCTGTCAAGATGGCCCAAATACTGTATCATTACCAAGCTTACCAAGTTTATCCGCTGCTTCTTTTGGACGATGTGCTATCGGAACTTGATCCGATTCGGCGGACAAATTTGGTTCAGTTTTTACAGGATGTTCCAGCGCAGATCTTTCTGACAACGACTGATCTTTCTTTCGCACGGGATTTTGGCGATCGAAAAATGAGTTTGTATCGGATTGAAAATGGCTGTGTGCAGCCGCAAGAGAAACTTTAACCGAGGGCCGCATACGTGCAAGAGAATCAAAAAGCCTACGACGCTTCGTCCATTCAAGTCCTTGAAGGACTGGAGGCTGTTCGTAAACGCCCCGGAATGTACATCGGCGATACAACTGGCCGTGGCTACAATCACTTGGTGTACGAAATCGTCGACAACTCGGTCGATGAAGCCCTTGGTGGCTATTGTAAAAATATATCGGTCACAATCCATGCGGACGAATCCATCACCATCGAAGACGATGGGCGAGGCATTCCGGTCGGCGCCCACAAAGATGGCAAGTCGGCTCTCGAAGTTGTAATGACGGTTCTACATGCTGGTGGAAAATTCGGCGGCGGCGG
>JBGSQJ010000345.1:0-4910 GCA_041738165.1 Bdellovibrionales bacterium | reverse complement strand
CTTCAAAAGATCTCAAAGTCTTTGCTATGAACTCCAAATTCAAGCTCTTTAGCGAACTCAAAGCCGAAGAGTTTCTTGTTTTTGAGGTTCCAGGCGTGATTCAGGTTCACCTTTTACACAAAGGTAAGACCGTTTGCACATCCCGTATGAACTACGTGCTTGGACACCCGGGCCACTAGACGAGCTGGCTCAGCAGGCCTTACGTCGAGTCTGAATGACGGCTTGTTCTAAGGGGCAAAATCGCGCTAATCTACCCCTACGATATGGCCACACCTAGCTTTGAAGTTTTAATCAAAAAAGGAACCAGCGTTAGCGAAGAGCAGCTGCAAACGCTGCTCAATTCTGAATCGCCAAAAGGCAAAAAATACTCAGACATCTTCAGTCGCTTTCAGTTTCACACGCCTGAAGAAGCGCTCCAAGAACTTTGCAAGCATCTACAGGTTGAGTTTATGAAAGATATCCCAATCAACGACATCGCCGTCGATATGGTTTCGGGGATTCCGATCAACTACGCCAAATCTCAAGAGGTCTTGCCATTCAAAATCGAGAGTGACCGAGTGTTGGTGCTGACCGCTAACCCTTTCAATCACCAATCGCTAGAAGATTTAAGAGTCAAATTTGGTAAACCCATTCACCCTATCGCCACGACCTCGAGCCACATTCAAGACGCGATCAACCGGGTCTATGAAAAGAGCACCGCCGCTCTTGAGGGCCTGGATGATATCGAAGGCGAAGAGGTGGATTTAGATGACCCGGTCATCGATCTGCTCGATTCAGGTGAAGACGACGCCCCAGTGATCAAGTTGGTCAACACCTTGCTCTTTCGAGCGGTTAAAGAGAAAGCCTCTGATATTCATGTTGAGCCCTATGAACGTGACATGATGGTTCGCTTTAGAATTGACGGCGTGTTGTTTGATATTTTCAAGCCGCCCAAAAAACTACAAAACGCCATCACTTCTCGCATAAAAGTAATGGGCAACTTGAACATCGCAGAAAAACGCCTACCACAAGACGGGCGAATTCCCCTTAAGTTGGCAGGTAAAGACATCGACGTTCGTTTGAGCTCAATCCCGACGGCCTTTGGTGAGCGCCTGGTGCTTCGTCTGCAAGATCGATCGAATGTGGTTTTGGAACTTCAACAACTTGGGTTCTCGCAAGATTCGCTCGTCAAGCTTGATGGTCTTCTCTCAAAGACCTATGGCATTGTGCTCGTGACGGGCCCAACTGGTAGCGGTAAATCAACGACGCTTTATGCCTCTTTGCAAAAAATCAATAAAACCGACATCAACATCATCACGGTCGAAGACCCGGTCGAGCAACGCATCCACGGCATCGGCCAGATCCAGGTGAATTCAAAAATCGGGCTGACCTTTGCGGCCGGTCTTCGCTCGATTTTGCGTCAAGATCCCAATGTGGTGATGATTGGTGAGATTCGTGACCTTGAGACAGCGGAAATCGCCATCAATGCGTCCCTAACTGGTCACTTGGTTCTCTCGACGCTGCACACGAATGACTCAGCCGGAGCGTTTCCGCGGCTCATCGATATGGGCTGTGAACCATTTTTGATTGCCACCTCACTTATGGGCGTGCTCGCTCAGCGTCTCGTGCGCGTTCTTTGCCCACACTGCAAAGAGGCTCACGACCCCACAGACGTCGAGCTTCGCTCACTTGAGCTTAACCGTGCGCAAGTCGTGGGCGCGACCGTGTTTCGGCATGTGGGCTGCAATCAGTGCAACCAAAAAGGTTACATTGGCCGAACAGTGATTCAGGAGCTCTTGCTCATCAATGACGACATTCGCACTCTCATTATGCAGAGAAAAGACGGCAACACCATCAAACGCGAGGCCATTAAGCAAGGCATGATCACCTTTAGAGATCATGGCATTCAGAAGGTCTTAAGCGGGATCACAACCATTGAAGAAGTGCTCACCAGCACGCAATTGGATATGTAATGCCAGTTTTTGAGTACCGTGGTCTAAGCCGAGAAGGTCGCACAGTTCGCGGCACAATCGATGCCGACTCTCAGCGCGTCGCCAAGGCCAAACTTAAAAAAGATGGCGTGTTCGTCACCGACTTAAAAGACAAAACCAGAAACGCTCGTAAAGCCAAGAGCAAAAAGCCAACGAGCACGAGATCCGTCAACGTCTCTGATTTGTCGATGATGACTCGCCAGCTGGCCACCTTGCTCAAAGCCAATATTCCCCTGGTCGATGCATTGGCGGCCGTTGCCGATCAAGTTGAAAATCCATTTTTGGCCGAAGTGATTGCCGAAACCAAAAACGCTGTGAACGAAGGTGGAACGTTTCACCGAGCCCTCGCTAAATATCCAAATGTGTTTGATAAGATTTATGTTTCGCTTTGCGAAGCGGGTGAGATGTCGGGAACATTGGATTCGATTTTGATTCGGCTCGCCGAATTTAAAGAATCACAAACCGCGCTCTCGGCAAAAGTCAAATCGGCCTTGCTCTACCCTATCATGATGCTTTTGTTCACATCACTTTTGCTTGCGGTGCTCTTTATCTATGTCATTCCAAAAATTGTTGAAGTCTTCGAGTCTTCGCCTGAGCTCCAGCTCCCTTGGTACACTATTGCGATTATCAATATCAGTGGTTTTTTAGTGAACTACTGGCACGTGCTGATCGTCTTTTTCGTACTCACCTATTTGCTCTTCAATCAGTGGCGAAAAACTCCTGGTGGGCGCGCGCAATGGGATGCAATATTTTTAAAGATTCCCATCATCGGAAAAATCGGACGTATCGTGGCCGTGAGCCGTTTCACTCGTACGCTTTCGACTCTGCTCAATGGCGGAGTTCCCATGCTCACCGCAATGACGATCGTGCGCAACGTGGTGGACAACGAGGTGATCGCCAGAGCCATCGACATTGGACGTGACAATATCTCTGAAGGGGAATCCATAGCTGGACCTTTAAGAAAATCAGGACAGTTTCCACCCATCGTAATTCACATGATCAGCATCGGAGAGAAAACGGGTGAACTTGAAAACATGCTCCTGCAAGTGAGCGAGGCTTACGATTATCAAGTCAAAACTTCGATTGATGGGCTCACCTCACTTCTTGAACCTTTGATGATCATTGTGATGGGTTGCGTTATCGGCATCATCGTGTTTGCGATCATGATCCCGATGTTTCAATTGTCGGATTTGGGCGGATAGTTTATCAATAGACAGTAGTGAACTGTTGCATTCGGATTAAGGAGTTTTCATGATTCGCAATAACAAAGGTATGACTCTTCTCGAAATCATGATCGTGCTTGTGATTTTAGGTGGGCTTATTGCCATTCTAGCTGGACAGGTTCAGGGTCGCCTCAAAAAGGCGAAGATCAATCAGGCCCGAATTCAAATCGCCGAATATGGCAAAGCGCTCGATATGTTTTACACCGACTGCAACTCTTACCCGAGCCCAGAAGAAGGCCTCAATGCTCTGATGGAAGCCCCGGGTTCTTGTTCAAATTGGGGACCAGATCCTTACCTAAAAAAATTGGCGAAAGACCCCTGGGGTGGAGAATTTATTTACGAATCGACAGGTGGCAACTATGTCCTTCGAAGTCTCGGATCAGACAAGCGTGAAGGCGGATCAGGCGACGCGGCCGATATTTCTTCCGAACAGTAAAGGCTTCACACTCATCGAGTTGATGGTGGTGGTGGCGATCATCGCGGGAGCGGTGGCTCTGTCGCTGCCCTACCTCAGCAATCGCAACACCAAAACCAAAGCGGCCTTGCGAGAGTTCATTGTGTTAAGCCGAAACCTGCACACCAAAGCCAAACTCAATGGGGCGGTCTACCGCTTGGTGATTGAACTTCAGCCTCTCGTACCCTCAGATGAAAACATTCAGACGTATTGGGTGGAGCGAGCCAACTCTTCGGTCGTTATATCAGAAAGTGAAGAAGCCGAGACCATGGCCAGGCTCAAAGATGCTGGAGACAAACCTTCAAAAGATCCTAGGGGCTTTGCTCCTGACCCAGAAATTATAAAATCGCCCAAAGAGCTTCCGGCTGGGCTTAAATTTTCTCAAGTAGAACTCACTCGAATAAAAAATCCAATCACCGAGGGCCGCGCCTACATTCATTATTTGCCTCAGGGATTGGTAGATGAAGCCGCCATTCACATTGAAGGCGAAGAGGGCAAAGCTTGGACCATCTCGATTCACCCCTTAACTGGCAAGGCCGAATTGATCAATCAGTCGCGCGCGCTTAAGGAGCTGAGGGATCAATGAAAAAAGATTCTGGATTCACTCTCCTTGAGGTTTTGATTGCTCTGATAATTATAGCCGGCGGCATCATGGTGCTTGCCAACTCTTGGTCTGGAAATTTTATGCGAATACGCAAAGGCAATGTGCAGAACAATGTGGCCACGCTGCTTGAGCGAAAGATGGTGGAACTCGAGGTCGAATACAAAGACAAGGCCCTAACTGAAATACCAGAGAGTGAATCTGGTGACTTTGGATCTGACTTTCCTCAATACACCTGGAAAATGGAAAGCCGAGAGTTAGAGCTTCCCGACATGACGGCTTTTCTCATCAGTCAAAAAGACGGCGCCGACGAAACTCTGATTGCTATGATGAAGCAAACCACCGAGTTTATAAACAAATCGGTCAAAGAAGTGAAAGTCACTGTTCTAGTTAAATCCAAAGCTCGCGAACTCAAATTTGCGGCCTCCCAATACTTTGTCGACTACAATGGGGACTTCGGCGCGGCAGCTGGGGGCGCCGGTTCAGACTCGGGCTCTGATTCGGATTCCGCCGATAAGCCTGCAGGCGGCGACGATGCGGGGGGTGGGGGTTGAAAATCTCAGCTGTCAAATCGGCGGGCTTCACTTTGATCGAAGTCGTTATTGCACTGATGATTCTTACATTTCTATCTATGCTCACCGTGCAGTCCATTTCTAGAGCGC
>JBGSQJ010000326.1:0-8047 GCA_041738165.1 Bdellovibrionales bacterium | reverse complement strand
TAGAAAAGAAAACTGCTAGAAAAGAAGATTGCTAGAAAAAAAGTAGGGCGAACAAATAAATTGAAAGCCATTTCTGAAATAGATTGTTCAAGACTGGCCACAAGGGTGAATCGACTACAGTTAGACAGGTTTGAGTGGAGTGGGCCAGACGCGCTGGCGTTTGCTTAAAGGTATAAAACTATTTTCAGCGGCGATTTGGGCGCAGAACTCTAAGTCTTCTAATGTGAGACCCATAATCTGACTGGCGACACGATACTCGCGGTTCAAATTTGTATTGAAAATTCCAGGGTCATCGGTGTTGATCGTGGTGAGTATACCAAAATCGAGAAGCTTCTTAAGTGGATGCGCGCTCAAATCGGGGACGGCATTGGTCAGCCAGTTGCTCGTTGGGCAAAGCTCCAGAACGATGCCTCGGCGTTTCACTTCTTTCATCACTTCAATGTCATTGTGAATTTGCAAGCCATGGCCAATTCTCTCTGCGCCCAAAACATCCATGGCATCCAAAACCCATTTCGCCGCTTTGGGGTGAGGCGCTTCACCGCTATGAACCGTGATGTGCAAACCCGCGTCTTTGGCACGCCGAAAGAGCGGCGCAAACGGTTTGCTATCAAACCCCTCTTCGTTGTCGGCCAAATCGAGCGCCACAAACGTGTCTTTGTGCTCGATCGCAAAGTCGACCACGCGCTCGGCATCGGCTACGGGCCGAATGCGCTGAATGATGCAGATGAGCCCAATGGCAATGGGGTAGGCCGCCTCGGCTCGCTGAATTCCTCGCACAATACTCGAGTGAATTTCAGAAAAGCTCATCGCGTGACCTTCGGCAATAAAGGTCGGAGCATAGCGAAACTCCACAATGCTCGCGCCCTCTTTTAAGTAAACATCTTGGCAGGCTTCAAAAGCTAAACGTTCAAGAATGGCCGGCGAGGCCAAAAGCTTTTGCGTGTCTAAAAATTTGTTGAGCACGGCACCTAGGTCTTTCATGGGCTCTAAAATTAAAAACCGATCTTGGTACTCCTGCTGAGAGCGCAAATTGATTCCGAACTTTGGCGCAAGCTCCCAAATGGTTTCGCGCCGCAAACACAATTCTAAATGACGGTGAAGCTCAGCTTTTTGAATGCTTTCAAGAGGAGTCATAGGGAACTAGGATACTGTTGACCACGGTTGAAATCCAGAGCTAGAAGTGGGATGTGACAAATCCAATAAATCCCCTAGTCAAAAAGAGCCCGCTGGCCCGCCAGACGGGGCAAGATCCACAGTTTTTATGCACAGTTCAACGGCCAAATGGCCGCCCTGTTAATGCGGCGGACCCTAGGTCCACACGGGCGATGGTGGCTCTGATGGATATGAGCGCGGTGCTCGGTGGTGCGGCAAGCCATTGGGGTGGACCTTCGGCGTTTGCTGAATTGATGTCTGCGACCCATGCTGTCATGTTTGCCCAGGCCGATGAGAGCAAAAAGCCCTGGTATGAGCTTTTCTCGTTCGTCAACGATGGGGGGCATTGTGAAAATGGCCTGTATGCTCTCAGAGCCAACTACGAAATGTCAGGCGTCACACTTGAGGAACTTAAATCTTTTCGATCAATCACCAGTCGGCTAACGGGCCACGGTGAATCTCATCTTTTTCCTGAAGGTGTGATGATCAGCAATGGCCCCTTGGGTTCAGCGTTTCCGCAGTCGCAAGGTTTGGCTTACGGAGATTACCTTCAAGGTTCCAGCCGAGTCACGATCACCGCGCTGACCGATGGCGCAAGTATGGAAGGCGAAGCGCGCGAAGCGTTTGCCGCGATCCCAGGTTTAGCCAATCAAGGCAAACTCGGCCCCTATGTTTTGATCATTAGCGACAACAACACCAAACTCACCGGCCGCATCGACGAAGAGTCATTTTCGATGGCAGGCACATTCTCAACGCTTAAAGATTTAGGCTGGAAGGTGATCGACCTTAAACAAGGTCACGACCTTCAAGCGTGCGTCACCACCATTGAGAACGCCATTGAAAGTGTGAAGGCTAACCCCAAGCAGCCGATTTGTATTCATGCGCGCACGATCAAAGGTTTCGGCATTAAAAAAACGGCCGAGGCCGCATCGGGTGGGCATGGATTTCCGCTTAAAAAACCAGAAGAACTTTTTGATTTTCTAAATGAAATTTACGATGGCGATGATGTTCCTTCGGTATTCACCAATTGGGCCAAAGAACTTGTCGATACCGCGGGCTCGCGTGCGCCCAAATCTCCATACGATGCCATTCGCAAGAAAATCTACGGCGACACCAAAGCTGACAAAGTTCAGGTGGGCGTTTCAAAAGCGTTGATCGAACTTCGCAAAAAAGGTTTTCCGCTGATTTCGGTATCGGCCGATTTGCCAGGCTCTACGGGTGTGGCTGGATTTCAAAAGGCGTTCCCTGAGTGTACGCAAGACATAGGAGTTGCCGAAAGCAATATGGTTTCGATGGCGGCGGGCCTTGCCAAGCAAGGTTTCATTCCTGTGGTCGACACCTTTGCACAATTTGGTGTAACCAAGGGTGCGCTTCCCCTCACCATGGCGGCACTGTCGCAAGCGCCGGTCGTTGCGGTCTTTTCTCATGTGGGGTTTCAAGATGCGGCTGACGGAGCGTCCCATCAGGCGCTGACCTATTTTGCGATGACCTGTTCGATCCCGCACACCGATGTCTACGCGCTGACGTGTGCCGATGAAGCCGAAAGCTTGGTGACTCAAGCGATTGAGCGCTACGCCGAACAAGTGAAAGCCGGTGAAACGCCAAACTCGGTGGTGTTCTTTTTGGGCCGCGAGAATTTCTCGCTCTCTTATGGAGTCAAAAAATATGAATTGGGTAAAGCGCAGATTGTGCGAGACTCTGTAAAACCTCGGGCTGTGATCGCCGCAGCAGGAGCGATGCTCGATCAAGCGCTGGTTGCTGCCGAAATTTTAAAAGCCGACGGCGTTGAAGTCGCAGTAATCAATCCTTCGGTCATTCACCAGCCGGATGTCGAGACGTTCTCTCGTTACTTAAAGCTGTGCGATGGCAGATTGATTACGGTTGAAGATCATCAATTGGTTGGCGGCATGGGGTCGATTTTGTCGCATGCGCTCTTGAACGCCGGCGTTTCGCTTCGAGTGCGTTCACTTGGTGTAAAGGGTGAATTTGGTCAGAGCGCCTACACAGCAGAGCAGCTCTATCAAAAGCATGGCCTCGACGCGAGAGCGATCGCCCAAGCTGTGCTCGAATAGGTACACGGTTCCTTTTCCGATATGCGGTGCATATCGGAAAAGGAACCGTGTACCTATTCTTTTTTGACGGTGTCTGTGACGTCGACGTCGCTTGAGCCAGAGATGGCTTTACGAAAATCGCGCATGCTCTGGCCGAGGGAATGCCCAAGCTTTGGAAGCTTAGATGGGCCCATGACAACAAGAACAATTAAAGCAATTAGTAAAATAGAGCCGAACGAAATCATTTTGGAGTCTCCTGCTTGGGTTTGCGCCGACCTCTCGATCCGCGCGACCTTTTTCGGTTACGGCTCGGTCTTTTGCCTGTAGGCGCTCCTAGCGGCTGAGCCCAGAACCGTAAGTCATCACAGCTTAAACTTAACTCGTGCTGGGCAATTGTAAAGGCCAATTCAAAGGCCTCGTTATTATGGACGGCTTGCTGGCGGCGCAAGCCCTTTTTTTCAAGCTCCACTCTTCGTTTCAAAATGGCCTGCATGGTCAAAGCTTTGGTGGCAAATGCCTGTTCGGTTTTGAACATGCCCAGCTCTTCGCGCATCCAGGCTTGAAAGCCTTCATTCTCAAGTGCCGAGCGACCGAGTGGTTTGTCTAATGATTCGGGGTGAATAAAAGCCCGCACATAGGCGTAAACGAGTCTGGCAAAAAAATCTTTTGGCTCAACCGCAAGGGTATTGAATTCAGAAAAAGCGCGCAGATGCTGAAAAAAATCTTCAGCGTTTTCGCCCTCGAGTTGTTTGGCCAGTGTGGGTGAGAGGGCATGCAGCAGTCCCATGTCCCACGCTTCCCGAAATGCGAGTTCGGGGTTTTTCAGTTTGAGCCACTTAAGCATCTCTTCTCGTCTTCTCGGCAAAGCGGTCGAAGGCAAGAGTGAACCAAGCTCACACATGGCCTTTCTGAGTTCGGGCTCGAGGGCGAACGAGATCATGTGTTTAAGTCTCAATGCACGCAAAATTCGAATTGGGTCTTCGGCCAATCTGACAAACGGATCCCCAATCATGCGAACCCAGCCGTTTTCGAGGTCTTTTAATCCGTCTGCAAAGTCGATCAGTTTGTCTGACACGGAATCATAAAAGAGGGCATTGATCGTAAAATCTCTGCGTTTAGCATCATCGATGGGAGTTCCAAAAATATTGTCGCCTTCAGGTAGATCTTCAGGGGATTCATCTTTGCGCATTTCTCGGCGAAAAGTAGAAACTTCATATTGTTGATCGTCTCGGCGAACAAGCACGAGGCGAAAACGCTTGCCAATCACGTAGGCGCGGTGAATCTCTCGTCTCACCTGGTCGGGAGTGGCGTTGGTGGCGATATCAAAGTCTTTAGGATGCTGGCCAAGTAGCAAGTCACGCACACAGCCGCCGACCAAATAGCTCGTGTAGCCGGCTTTTTGCAGCGTGCGCACAATATGATGTGCGCGTGGGTCAATCCAGTCTTGATGGAGTCGGGGTTTTTCAGTTACGCTCATAACTCAATGATCGATGTTGGTACCTTAGGCTGATGGCATTTATTGACCAGTTCCACTATCAAATATCAGGTAATTCCTCAGGACACAAACTGGTGTTTTTGCATGGGATCCTGGGTGCGCACCTCAATTGGCGTAGGATCATCTCAAGCTTTGAGGCTGATTTTGAAGTCTTGGCGTATGATCAACGTGGGCACGGGCGAAGTTTTCATGCTCAAGACGGCTACGAAGCTCGGCACTTTGCGAGTGATTTAAAGAGGATTGTGGTGGAGCTAGGCTGGCAGAAGTTCAACCTGGTCGGTCACTCGATGGGTGGCCGAAATGCTCTCGAATTTGCCGCTCACAATGCCCAGATGCTTGAAACTTTGGTGATTGAAGACATAGGGCCCGAGGCGAACACGAGTTCATTAAAAGCGATTGAGCATCTGCTTAGCCTCGTGCCGACACCATTTTCGTCGCGCGCCGAGGCTCGAGATTTTTTTGAAAATGAATATCCTGCACTCATCCCTTTTCACCCTCAGCCTCGAGAGATTGCGAGGTTTCTGCACTCCAATATTAAAGAAGCGGCTACTCAAATTTGGGACTGGCGCTTTGATATGAATGGAGTCAAAGAGTCGCTGAAACTGGGCCGAGCCGAGGATCGCTGGGATCAGTGGCGCAACCTCAAGATGCCGGTACTTCTTGTGAGGGGCGAGCGCTCTGAAGATTTAAAAGTAGAAACGTTTTTACAAATGCAAAAAGAGCTGCCGACGGCCGAAGCTGTGACAATCCCCAATAGTGGCCACTGGGTCCACGCCGATCAACCCGACGCGTTTGTTGCGTGTTTGAGGCAGTTTTTTCACAAGCATCTGGGGACCAACCTTTGACTTGGTTTGCCAAAAACGTATACTGTCAGTCGATTTGGAATTATTGACGTTGTGAGTCACAAGAGAGCTATTTAGCGTGAAATTTTCTGAACTGAACCTGCACCCTATATTGGCCAAAAACTTAGAGACTATAGGGTTTCAGGATTGCACGGCCATTCAAGATCAAGCCATTCCTTGGCTTCGTCAGGGCAAAGACCTAGCGGGCCTTGCGCAAACGGGTACGGGTAAAACTGGCGCATTTTTGATCCCCTTGATTGATCGGGTGCTCAAAGGCATGGTTCCCAGCGAAGAGATTCAAGCTTCAGCTACCGTGGCCTTTTCTGAATGGAAGCGCCGGCAGTTTATTTTAATTTTGGTGCCAACTCGCGAATTGGCTGAACAGGTTTATGAAAATGCCAAAGTCTTTGTCGCCAATACTCAACTCAAGTGCGTTTCGATTTACGGCGGCACCGCCTATGACAAACAAGTTGCAGCGCTAAAAGATGGCGCCGAGATCGTCATTGCGACCCCGGGCCGATTGATTGATTTGTACAAAGAGCATTTGGCCGACTTGGGCCTTGTTCGAGCCGTGATTTTTGATGAAGCGGATCGTATGTTCGATATGGGCTTCAAAGACGATATGCGCTTTATCTTAAGGCGAATACCGCGTGATCGGCAGTTTTTGGTTTTCAGTGCGACTTTGAACTTTGATGTTTTGAATGTGGCTTATGAGTTTGGAGCCGACCCTGTCGAAGTGAACATTAGCCGTGACCAGCCCAAGGCCGACAATGTCAAAGACGAGATCGTGCATTTGGGTTTCGACGAAAAACCCGCCTATTTGCTCTCTTTGCTTAAGAAAGTGAAACCCAATCAGGCGATTATTTTTAGCAATTTTAAGCACAATGTCGATCGAGTGGCCAGGTTTCTGACGAGCAATGGAGTTCCTGCTGTTGGTATTTCAAGTTTGTTGACTCAGGCTCAGCGCAATAAAGTTATGGCGCAGTTCAAAGGTGAATCTGACCAAAACATTTTGGTGGCGACCGACGTTGCGGCTCGTGGCCTTGATATTTTGGGAGTCGACCTGGTGGTCAACTATGAACTCCCCGATGATCCTGAAAATTACGTTCATCGAATTGGGCGCACAGGCCGAGCGGGTCAAACCGGCAGTGCCTACAGTTTGGTTTGTGATCGCGATGTGGATGCGCTTCAGCGTATCGAAGAGTATCTCAAACATAAGCTTGAAGCGATTTGGATGGATGATTCAGAGCTGGTGAAAGACTTCAAACCGTTTCCGCGCGATGAAAGTCGAAAGCCTATGGGCGCGGGCGGCGGCTCCAGGCGCATGGGCGGCGGTGAGGGCTCAAAACACAGAGACCGAAAGCCTTCGGGTCGGCATCCCGACCGTTCTTCTGGGGGTGCTGGTGGCGGTGGACAAAACAAACGTCGCGATGAGAATTCAAACTCAGGATCTCAAAATTCCAACCGTCCAGCGCGACCAAATCGTGAGGCACGGCCAGAGCGCGAGGCCCGTACGGATCAAAACAGATCCGCGAATCGCTCGAGACCGGCGCGTTCTGATTCACAAAAATCTGCACCCAACCCTCGATTTGCGCAGCAAAAAAGAAACGACATTAAATCCACTCCGGCTTCGCCACCAGTGGCGAGTCGCCCTGCCAAATCCGGCAGTGCAAGTGCGAGTGCGACGGGACGCAAAAGTCAACGAGGTCAGCACTCCTCACGGTCAAGCAAAGAGGGCGCGGGAATTTCTAAGACCGTTTCAGGTTTTTTAAAGAAGCTAATTGGATCAAAATAGGGGCTGTTAGCGTTTCGAATTCGTCCACGTAAAAGTGCGAATGATGTCGTTGCATATGCTCACAGTTTTCGCAAACGTGTCTTTGTCGTCGCGGCAAGTGAGCACCACTGCGGTTTTTTGCCTAATAAACAAAACTTGGCGCATTTGCTTGGCCGTTTCTGGACTCACGATATCGAGCAAAAACGCAGCTTGAGAGTTGACCCTGATGGGTTTAGCCGACAGCACATCAAAGCCAAAGCGCGAGTAATCTTGCATCCATTTTTTAACATAACTTTTGAGAGTGAAAGTGCGTGATAGGTCATCGACTCGAACGGTGAGTGCGGCCTGCTGACCGTTGGCGACCTCGTGAGGCGAGGTGTAGATGGTCACAAGGCTTGGAATATCTGTAGGCGGTTGGCGTTGCTCCCAAACCGTCTTTGAGCTATCGAGATGAAAGCCTTTTGGCGAGTAAAACAGACCTGGTTTTTCTGCGATCACTGCCGAGCTGCTGGTTCCGGGCATAGGGGCCGCGAAAACCTGCCAAGTCGCAAATAATGTTGCCATGGTGAATGTCATGAATCTCATGAACCTATTTTACCCCATTAGTTACCTATGGGGCGAGTCTTTCGTGAGCAGATTGGACCCCGACTTTGGGCGCGTAGCTAAGGCTTACAAGTTGGAGCTGGGGGCTGATAGGGTTCTCGATAAATTTGCGACCGACCCTTGTTTGAAA
>JBGSQJ010000322.1:0-2402 GCA_041738165.1 Bdellovibrionales bacterium | reverse complement strand
ACTAACGATCAGACGGACCCAATCTGACAATGAGCAAAAACTCAGCCTACCCGAGAGCTCCCCTATTTGTCGGTACCTTAGACAGTTGTCTAAATATTAAACTTTGCCTGAATGTTCGACGTGTCAAAATGAGACATTGGTCCTCCCGGGTTTATGCAGAAGTTTCATTCACAGTTGCTAAGCGTTTGGTCTAAGAATCTAGAAAAATTAGGCCCCAAAGATCAAGAACTTGGTGTGATTAATCTGGCTATTCCCATGGATAGAATCCCGGAGTTAAGAGAAAAAATTCGTCAATTTCAAGATGAATTGATCGGCCTGGTACAGCACGAAAAGAACCCGGAATGCCTTGTACAGGTGGGAACTTATCTATTGCCCTACAAAACGTAGAAGTTCTGGCTGTTCCTGAATTTGTTTAACGAATTTACCATCGGTTCGATATATAAAAATTGGTCACAATTCTACTATGGCAAAAATTCCTGCCGAATTTTTTTTACGAGTTCGCCTATTTGACGAGAGGCCTTTGGGGCAACAAAGACGGTGTCGTCACCGGCGACGGTGCCTAAAATTTCAGAGAACCTGGTTTGATCTAAGAATCTAGCGAGCAGTGGCGCCGAGCCAGGTGAAGTGACAATGACAATCATCGATTCGTTGTGCCGAACATCTAAGACGAGATCGAGGTGGTTGGCGGGTGACGGCGAATTTTGCGCAAAGGCGTTTTCAGGCAGGCGGTAGACAACTCGGCCATCGGTCTCTCTTGTCTTGATAGCTCCAAGCCTTGTGAGATCTCGAGATATTGTACTTTGAGTGACGCGAAATTTTTGCCTCTTAAGTTCAACGGCCAACTCATCTTGTGTGGAGGCTTGCCCGGTCTGCAGCAGCTTTCTTAAGGCCTGAGCCCGCAATGTCGCAGTTGAGCCTGCAGCACTAGATGACATTCGCATACGCCTCAATACGGCGAGCCACAGAGGCCACCAACAAATGCTTAAGCAGCGCTTTTTGAGCGTGAAGTCGGTTTTCAGCCTGCTCAAACAACACGGATCTGGCGTGATCGGCGACTTGGCTGGTGATTTCTTTTTCGCGCACCATGGGCAGGCAGTGCATCGCCACAGCGTCAGGTCTTGCCTGTTTAAAGAGTTTTAGGTTGAGCTGATAGGGTTTAAGGATTTGCTCTCGTTCATGCGCTTCACTTTCTGACCCCATGCTGGCCCAAACATCGGTGTACACGGCATGACAGTCGTGTACCGCTGCGCTTGGTGAACCAAACGCTTCGATCTTCGCGCCCGCCATTTTTGCGCGCCTTAAGGCACGAGCCAGAATTCCCGCATCAGGCTGATACTTAGCGGGGCAAGCGTAATTCACGCTCACTCCCAAAAACGGCGCGAGCAGCAAAAGCGAGTGCAAAACATTGTTGCCGTCACCAAGGTAGGCGAGCTTAAGCCCCTGAAGTCTGCCGAAGCGCTGCTTTAAGGTCAAAAGATCGGCCAAGGCTTGGCAGGGGTGATGTGAGTCCGAAAGTCCATTGATTATTGGGATCGTCGCGTACTTGGCCATTTTGCCAAAAACATCGTGTGAGAACGTGCGAAGCATTAGGCCATGAACCATGCCCTGAAGCACGCGAATCACATCTTCGGGCTCTTCATTTTTTTGTTGGCTGGCGACCAGCTCAACAGCTTCGCCGCCAAGCTCTTGAATGCCCACAGTGAAGCTGAGCCGAGTGCGCAGCGAGGGTTTTTCAAAGAGCAAGGCAATCGATTTACCTGCTAAGGGTTTGTCCGCAAGATGGTCACGATTGATTTTCATCAATTCTGCCGTGTTCAACAACTGCATAAGCTCAGATTGGCTGAGCTCTTCGCCGGTTAAAAAGTGTTTAATTTGAGGTTTCATGAGTACTCCGCATTGATATCAATATATTTTTTAGAAAGGTCACATCCCCAAGCGATGGCGCTTTCCGAACCGGTCTTTAAGTCGACTTCGAAAACGATTTTTTGCGTTCTCATTTTGGCTCTAAGTGCTTCGCGGTCGAGTGATACGGGTGAGCCGTCACGAACCATGGGCTCGCCTTGCAGAAATATGTCGAGGGTCTCGAGCGACTCTACACCCACTTGTTCGACTCCAAGCCTCGAGTAAACTCGGCCCCAATTGGGGTCTTCGCCATGAACCGCGCACTTAACTAGGGGGCTCATCACCACCGATCTTGCGGCTCGGCGTGCGATTTCAAGGCTATCGGCGCCTTTTAGCCGAACCTCAATCAGTTTTGTGGCGCCTTCACCGTCTGAGGCGATGGCTTTTGCCAATTCAATCGCCACGGATTCAACGGCTTGTGAAAAAGTCTTCTGGTCTTCGTCTGTGGCCAGCTCGACCTTTGATTGACCGCTGGCGAGTAAAAAGCAGGCGTCATTAGT
>JBGSQJ010000267.1:0-1643 GCA_041738165.1 Bdellovibrionales bacterium | reverse complement strand
GTGAATCAAATTGGAAGCTTGAGTGAAACTCACCAAGCCATTCAGATGGCCAAATCAGCAATGTTCAAAACCGTAATGTCCCACCGAAGTGGTGAAACCGAAGACACCACCATCGCCGATTTGAGCGTGGCTTTTGATTGCGAGCAAATCAAAACAGGTAGCCTGTGCAGGGGTGAGCGCACAGCTAAGTACAATCAGCTGTTAAGAATAGAGGAAATTCTTGGCAGCAAAGCCAAGTTCTGGGGCCGGGACGCTTTCGCCAGATAAACGTCTGGCTCTTGGCTCTGGTATGCATTCTCGCGTCACTCACGAACTGGACTTTGATTCAGGCGCAGTCTTGATATCCTGTTGAAGTGAGAAGTGTCCTAATTGGGTTCTTTCGCGGTATTAATCATCTTTTACAAGCACCTCAAAAAGTGATTTGGATCTGTCTAGGTTTGATCGTCCTAAATTTGGTTTTAGACGGCAGCTTGTTCAGATTGTGGAGCTTGCACCGCGATCACAACTCCATCCAAGAAAAAATCGTCAATTTGAAAACCAAGAATCTGGAACTGAGTGCCCGATTGAAGCGGGTCAAAGATCCCGCGTTTTTAGAGCGTGAAGCGCGCGATCGATTTGATTTGGTAAGTGAAGGCGACCTCGTTTTTATTTTCTCAGACGAGGAGGCACTATAACTGAAACTAGGAGGCATGAGTGAGGACTGGTCGAATCAAATGGTTCAATTCTTTTGAGAGCCACGGCTATATCGTTCTTTATGATGGTACTGAAGTGTACTTTCATTCCACTGCATTACAGCACAGTGGATTGTTCGACCTGATGAATCCTGGAACAGACGTTAGTTTTGACCTTATTGAAACAAGGGGCGGTATGGAGGCCCACAACGTAGAGGTTATAGGTTAGCCAAAGAGTCTAAAAAGCCACATATGGGTAGGTAGTTTCTGCGTTGCACAAGCTTCGCTAGGCAAAGTCGAAACCCTGCCCTATATTTATAAAACCTGCACAATTTACTGGAGCGATATGAGTTTCACCAATCAGGAAATCCGCACCCTCCGTCAGCGTCTTGGCTGGAGCATTGCTGAAATGGCCCGCCAATTGGGTTGTTCTTCAGAGCTGATTTGTAAATGGGAAACCGGTGGATTGCTGCCGAGCTCGGAAGTCCTCAATCAGCTGCGCTATTTAAAAAGCCATGTTGAAAATAATAGTGAGCAGATGTCGCAAAAACCTGCTCTCGAAAGAGAAATGGAATCGCGGCGCGTGGGGCAGATGACCCATCGTGACCTTTTGAAAGACAACTAGTACAACCCGTTACATGAAGAATTTGTACCTCGTCGACGCGAGCAATATGTTTTTTCGTGCGTTCTTTGCTATTCCACCTTTGACCAATTCGAAGGGGATGCCGACGAATGCGCTGTATGGCTTTTTAGCTATGTCGCTGAAGCTGATTCGCGATGTGAAACCGGATTACCTAGTCTATTGCTTCGACTTAAAAGAGCCGTCCTTTCGCTTCGAGATGTATCCCGAGTACAAGGCCAATCGCGAAGAGATGCCAGAGGCCTTGGTTCCCCAGATTCCCTATTTGAAAAAGCTCACTCAATTGTTGGGTGTGACACAGATGGAGAAGGCCGGCTTCGAAGCGGACGATG
>JBGSQJ010000160.1:0-4560 GCA_041738165.1 Bdellovibrionales bacterium | reverse complement strand
TGTTGACACCGGAGTGGAGCTCGAACACCCGGATTTGAAAAACCGAATTTGGAGATCGCCCTCTCATCAAGCCGGATATGATTTTATCAACGACGACCAGGATCCTGATGATGACAGCGGACATGGCACTCATGTGGCTGGTCTTATTGGTGCCGAGGCTGACAACCAAGAGGGCGGCTCAGGTCTCTTTGCCAAAAGCGCACTTCAAATCATGGCGCTTAAAACCCAAGACTTAAGTGGAAGCGGAAGTTTAGGCGACTTAATCAATGCGATTTATTGGGCCGTTGATCACGGCGCTGAGGCTATAAATATCTCAATCACAGGCCGGCAAGCCAATTCGGCTCTTGAAGACGCTTTGGACTATGCAAACAATCACGGCGCCGTCGTCGTTGTGGCTGCAGGAAATAATGGCGAGCTTATCTCGGAACAAAATTTTATGGTGCCAGTTGGATATGCCAAATCCAAACCTGGAGTTATGAGTGTAGGCTCGTTGGATCTTTTAACTTTAGCCTTGAGTGGATTTTCAAACCACAGCGAAAGCTTTATTGAGATCACCGCTGCGGGCTCAAATGGCTCGGCAGGTCTGCTCTCGACGTTTCCACCAAAAACGTACTTTGGCTTGAGCGGGACGTCGATGGCCGCTCCACAAGTTACGGCCGCTGCGGCTCTGGCCATTGGTTTTTTAAAATCCAATGGAGTCTCATTTGATTCGGCTAAAATTGAAAGGCTCGTGCTCGACTCCGCCATGCCTTTAGATAGCCTCAATGGTTGGATTCAAGGTAAACGCACTCTCGATCTGAGCCGACTTGCAAAGCTGCTTTATAACTCGGCGGTTATCGATACGACAGGCGGTTTTGATGAGCCCTAAAATGCGCCTGACTTTACTTATTGGCACTTTGATTTTATCTGGCTGCACCAAGTTTAAAGCGAGCAACAGTGGAATTGGGGTCAACCGAGAATTTTTTAAAACCGGTGAGGTCGAGCTAAAACCTTCGACCGACAAACTATCAAGCGATTGCCTTTCAAACAGTGATTTTGATCTCTGCATTTTTCAGAAAAATCCGATGGCTCAAACTGGTCAGAGCCTAGATTTGAATGGGGCCAATGGCCATAGAAATTTTGGGGCAAAGCTCAATGGTGTAGCGCTTGGGTTTAGATTAGAGAATTCTGAGGTTCAGGTTCTCTCACTTAAATATGACCGAGTGGATTTAAGAGTTCCCTCACAATTCAAGTCGGACCTTAGCGATTCTGCCAGCTATCTTGAACAACTCAGCG
The DNA here is from genome assembly GCA_041738165.1 of Bdellovibrionales bacterium. Lineage (GTDB taxonomy): Bacteria > Bdellovibrionota > Bdellovibrionia > Bdellovibrionales > UBA1609 > JALHOQ01. The sequence continues at coordinate 3,285 of JBGSQJ010000160.1, read as the reverse complement.
CCTATTACTGGAGCTACAGAATGACCCGCTATCTTAAAGATCGGCTGGGTTCTGTTTATCCCGCAGTGGGAAGAGTCAAGATCTACGCCGACGATGTGTTTACAGGTTACTCCTCAAAAAACAACAGCATTCATTTAAAGAAATCCCCTCAGGAGCTAGCAGATGCCTTAAGTTCAGACGTGATTCACCAACTCTTGGCTCAGGCTTTGCTCTTTAATATGACTCACGGTCAAAGTGCGAGTCTCAAAGACACGCAAAATCATCAAGCGTGTGCGCTGTCACCCAAGGGATGTTGTTCTAGCAAATGGGGATGTAGCCAGGCTTTGAGTTCGGCTTTTGGCGACTACATGGTGGGGGTCATGAACCCTGATCGGGCCGTAGTGGGTGAGCAGGTGGCTAAGTCTCTTTCGGGCCAAAATATTTGCGGCCAAAAACGCGACCTACGTGATTTGAAAAATCTAAGTCTTGATCTTGCCTTTACGTCTTGTAGTGGAAAACTCGGCTTCGTGCCTCTTATGGGGAGCTGGTATGCCTCGGTTTGGTGGAGTATTCGCGGGGAGGCGGCGAGCCGATTTAGTAGTGGAGCGAGTGATATCGATCGGTTATTCGCTGAGCACATGGGCAATATGCAGAGCAGCTGGACCTTTCAGACGGCGAGCAGCATGGCGCAAACGCTTGCGGGCAAGTACCAAAGCATTGTGAAATCGGCGTTGTCCTCGCACCAGTTGTGATAAAAAATAAACCGTATGGAAACTCAAATTCGATTTGCCACCAAGGCGGACAGTGGCGAAATTCTAGATTTTATTCGTGAGTTGGCCGTTTATGAAAAACTTGAAGATCAAGTTGTTGTCACAAAAGAAGCTCTTGAAGCCACGCTCTTTGGTGAGAGGGCCTTTGCCGAAGTGCTCTTTGCTATCGAGGGAGGGGTGAAGTGCGGATTTGCGTTGTTCTTTCACAATTACTCAACATTTTTAGGGCAGCCGGGGATTTATCTAGAAGATCTTTTTGTACGGCCCGAACACAGAAAAAAAGGTTACGGCAAAAAATTGCTCAGCCACTTGGCCCAGCTGGCTATCGAGCGTGGATGCGGAAGGCTTGAGTGGTCTGTTTTAAATTGGAATCAAACAGCTATTGATTTTTATATGTCGCTCGGGGCGGAGGCTCAAGATGAGTGGACCACGCACCGTTTGAGTGGAAAACGTCTCGTTAGCGTGGCGGCAAAGGGCCTTTTAAAGGGTCAATAGGCATTCGGTTGCGTAAGAGTTCAAAGTGCAAGTGAACGCCTGAAGCTCGGCCCGTTCGGCCCATTTCACCAATGACTTGTCCGCGCTCAACGATATCGCCATTTCGTACAAAGAGCTTGGACATGTGGGCATACAGTGTGGCCCATTCATCATTGAATTCCAAAAGAATCATTCGTCCGTAACCATTGAATTCAGAACCTGAGTAAACGACATATCCCGAATGAGCGGCCAAAATAGGTGTGCCTTTGGCTCCTGCGAGATCAAGCCCGTCATGAGGAGTTCGGCCAGCCATAAAGCCGCGATTGATTTTGACATGTTTGAGAGGCCAGCTGAGTTCAAAATCAGCCCGGGGTTGATAAAGAGAGGGCTTCGAGGTTCCTGAGCGTCCGATCAAATGATGATAGTCACTCGGGTAGCGAAAGTCGCCAATTCCTCTGTACTCACCGGTTCCTGTCGGACGATAGGTGCCGCAGCTGATTGTGCAAAGTGGAAGAACAATTCGAAATCCAATATTGAAAGCTGCTTTTACAAATGCCACTGATGAAGAGCCGGGCCTCATCACGCCAACGTCATCGTTCATGCCTTACATTTTACTTTTCGTAGATAGGAAACTTCAAGCAGAGCTCTTGAACCTGGCCTTTGATCTTTTTGAGCAAGCTTTCATTGCTAGGATCCCCAATGACTTGAGCGATCCATCCACCGATAGTTTGCATTTCAGAGAGGCCCATGCCACGGGTGGTGAGAGCTGGCGTTCCGATGCGAACTCCGCTGGTCACAAATGGAGAGCGCTTCTCATTGGGCACGGTGTTTTTGTTCACCGTGATTCCCGCCTTGTCGAGCGCGATCTCAGCATCTTTGCCGGTGACGTCCGATTTTGAAAGATCAATCAAGAGCAGGTGATTTTCAGTTCCACCCGTGACCAAATCGAGACCCTGGTTCATTAAGGACTCGGCAAGTTTGGCCGCGTTCGCAACCACCATTGCGGCATAAATTTTAAATTCGGGCTCAAGCGCTTCTTGAAACGCGACCGCTTTTGCCGCGATCACGTGTTCAAGAGGCCCGCCTTGAATGCCCGGAAAAATTTTGGAGTTCAGAGTTTTGGCTCTCTCACTTGAGCACAAAATCATTCCGCCTCTAGGGCCACGCAAGGTTTTATGTGTGGTCGTTGTAACATAATCCGCAATGCCCACCGGGGATTCGTGAACACCTCCCGCAACGAGGCCTGCAAAATGGGCCATGTCCACAAGAAGAGTGGCGCCAACCAGATCGGCAATTTCGCGAAAGGCCGCGAAATCTAATTTTCTAGGATACGCAGAGTACCCTGCGATCAAAAGTTTGGGTTTCACTTTGACGGCTGTGTCTTTGATTTCATTGTAATTTAAGCGGCCCGTTTGAGGGTCGAGGCGGTAGTGGTGAGCTTCAAATAAACTGCCGCTAAAATTGACTGGGCTGCCATGGGTGAGGTGTCCGCCATGAGCTAAGTCCATCCCTAAAATACGTTCACCAGCCTTCATAGAAGCCAGGTAAACCGCCATATTAGCCTGCGAGCCTGAATGCGGCTGCACGTTAGCGTGCTCGGCGCCAAAAAGCTTTTTCGCGCGCTCAATCGCAAGAGTTTCAACTTCATCAACGAATTCGCAGCCCCCATAGTAGCGTTTTCCTGGATAGCCTTCGGCGTACTTATTGGTGAGCAAACTTCCTTGCGCCCTCATCACATTGAGCGAAGCGTAATTTTCTGAGGCGATCATCTCAAGGCCCGTTCGTTGGCGCTCGGCTTCTTTTTCGATCAGGTCAAAGATAGGGTCGGAATTTGAATTCATATTTTCTCTCCAAGTTTTTTCACGCGCTGTTCGTGGCGGCCGCCGGCGAAGGGCGTGGTCAAAAAAGTTTCAAAAGTTCGCTCGGCTGTTCCCCATTCCATCGTGCGGCCTCCGAGGCAAAGCACGTTGGCTTTATTGTGCTCTCTTGCGAGCCTAGCGTACTCTTCGTTAAAACAAAGGGCGGCTCTAATAAATGAGAATCGATTAGCCTTGATGGCCAT
>JBGSQJ010000146.1:0-6452 GCA_041738165.1 Bdellovibrionales bacterium | reverse complement strand
AAGAGTGCATTGCTTGCGACGCCTGCGTTTTGGCTGCGCCCGACCATTTTTCGATGCACGAAGAAGACGGTCACGCCTTTGTTGTGAAACAGCCTTCTAACGAAGAAGAAGAGAGCCTTTGCCGGGAGGCCTTAGATGGCTGCCCTGTTGAAGCCATTGGCAGCGATGGCGCCGAAACCTCTTCAGATCAATAAAGTCTGACTTTGCGAACAATGTGATTGTAGGTATCGGCTATATAGAGGTTGCCTGCCGAATCAAAAGCCAACGCCGACGGATAGTAGAGCGTAGCTGCTGTCCCCGAAACCCCTTCTTGCTCAAAACCATATGGCGAGCCAGCCCTAGCCGAAGCAGTCGGGTAACCTGCAACGGTGGTCACTTTGCCCTTGTTGGCCCCCGATCGGTTTATACAACGCACATTGTGCCGGTAAGTGTCGGCGTAGCAAATGTAGGCGCTGTTGACCGCAACCCCAGTAGGCCTATCACAAGACGCAGACGACCCAAAAATGCCTTCAGTCGCACTGCCAGAATTTCCATTGGCGCAGGCAATCGTGCCGATTTGCCCTGCCCCAATAGTGACTGCGCCCAACGTGAGGGGCGACGCCGTTCGGTTCCACATTCTCACTTTATGGTTCATTCGGTCTGAAAAGATCATATTGCCATCTGGGTCAAAATCAATGTCGGTAGGCCCATTCAAAAGTACGCTTGCCGCGGCGACTACTCCGGTTGAGTTGCCCGATGTCCCGCATGTTCCGGCCACTATGGTGGTGTTACCAGCCGTGTCCAATTTTCGAATGCAATGGTTACCCGAGTCGGCGATGTACAAAAGGCCATCGGTGGGATTGTATTTAATTGAAGTTGGCTGAAGCATCGATGTAGAGAGCGCGGCTCCGTTTGCGCCGTTGCCAGAAGTCGTGTAATCCCCCGCCAAATTAGACACACGATCATTTTGCAAATAGATATTGTAGTAAGTGTTGTCGGTGTTCGTACGATTGAAAACACGCGTGTTGTGTGAATTTGAATTCGCAATAACCAGAGAGTCATCCCCGATCAAATCAAGACCTGCCATCCAGGTGCTATTGATATTCCAGTTTAGCCTCAAATAAGAATTCGACGGAACATCATTGTCGACCGTCGGATCGCCGCAACCTCTAGAGATCACCGTCTCAGTGCGGCCGTATTTGTCTGTTTTTCGAACTCGGCAATTGTTCGCGTCTGAAAAAAACAAATCTCGGGTCGTGCTGTCAAATACAACGCCCGCAATGTATGTGAAAAGGTGCTGACCAGTTGGCTTTGAAACGTCACCATAAAATCCATTTCTGAATTTTCCCGAGCCAACTGTGTCTGACAATATCCCCGAAGTGAGTGAAATCTGCCGCAAGCGAAAATTATTGTAGTCAGCAAAGTAAAGTGTGTTTCCGTCGAGACTCAATCCGATATGATAGGGTTCATTGACGAGCATTGTGCCCGATGAAAACCCTGAACCGTTGTAACCTGCATTGGATGTACTCGTGATCTGCTTGAGTTTACCTGCCGGCACCGAGACTCCACCAAGTGAAACCGCCGCGCCCGAGTTGTTGGCCAAAAGAATGGCATCCTTGCTGCCGGTAATTCGCGACACAAAGATATTGGTTCCGCTGACGACGACGCCAGTTGGCTGGCCGACCTTACCCGATTGGGGTGTGATATTGTTGTCTTGCCCATTTGTTCCATTTCCGATAATCACCTTCACCTTGTTGGGGTCTACAGACAAGGCGGTGCTCGAAGCCCAAAACGTTTTTGTAGACGCAGAATGATTCACAAATGTGACCCGATGATATTCGTATGAAGCCGTGTAAATCCCGTCTGAATCCACCCAAAGACCATAAGGTCTACCGCTCCCAGCCGCCGTGGCATCACTTCCCATATTGTTAAAATTGTCGCCGCCCGTACCATAGATGACGTAGGCCAAATCTGATGCTAAATCCCAGCGCTTGACCCGATGTTCATTGCGACAAGCCACATAAAGAGATCCACTATAGTAGGCCAAGCCGGCCGCATTTCTGCAACGATGTGTGTAGGCCGCGGCCCCATTGGTGTGCGAGGTGCTGCCCCCCATACCTGTGTAGATAAACCCATTCGAGTCGATGTAGCGCACTCGCCCTGAACCCCATTCTGAAATATAAAGCTTCGAGGCGGAATTGAGATAATACAGACCGCGCGGGCCATTGATTGCCGATTGGAGCGCCACTCCGTCAGCGCCGTTGGCGGCTTCGCCTGTTCCACCAACAACTTTGATTGTATTCGCCGGAACCGAAACCCCAAGTCGAGACACGGCTGATGCCGTTCGGTTCCAATACCAAATGATATTGCTGCCGTAATCCGCAATAAAAAAATTGCCAAGTGAGTCTTGTGCAAATGAAATGGGCCGAATTTTTAGATCTAAATCCGAGTTGAGCGGATTGATCCCGTTGCCAACAGAGGGGCTACCCGAAACTGTGCAGACCTGACCCGTCGCAAGCGTGTTGCACGCATTCGGAAAGTGGTTCACCTCTGCGGTCCAAGCTACTGATACCGAAGCAGTCCCATCACTTACAGAAAGTCCAATGTTGCTCGTGCCCACAATCGCATCGTTTCCGGTCAACACGGCAGAAGCACCGCTGCCCACAAGATGAGGGGAGCTCACTCCATTGAGTGTCCAAGTGTAGGTTAGCGTGTCGCCATTGGGATCAGATGCTGAGGCCGTAATTGATGTCGTTGACCCGACCGCGACTTTTGGAGTTCCGGTGGTGACCGCTGATGCGGTCGGTGGACCATTGACCTTGACCGCCCAACTCTTTGATTTTGTTGTTGTGCCATCGGACACAACCAATTTAAGAGTGTGATTGCCAACGTTACTAGGTGAGCCAACAATCGTAATTCCAGCCGTTGCGCTAACGGCTGTGGAATTCAAAGTCCACGCGTACGAAATCACTCTTCCCGTTGGAGCGCGCGCCGAGACGAAGAAATTTTGAGTTTTATTTTGCTCAACAATTACAGACGTCACGTCAGGGTAAATTTGATCAAAGGTCAAATCGTCGACGTCTTCGATGCTTCCCGACACCAAGTCCGAAAACGCACCATCACTACTTCCCAGACATCCCACCTGAGAAGCCGCCGCATGTATTACAAGTAGGCGAAACAATAGGGCTCTCATATAGAATTCATCGTGCTAGACTCGCCTAGGCTTCAACACTTTTTTCTGTACTCAAAGTGAGCGACAGTACAACAGATTTTTTTTTGAGACGTTTAAATCTGAGGCGAGTGAGTTTTATCGTTTTTTAAGTTCACCAGGATTTGAGTGTTTAAAATTGAGACGAACAAACTATATCAGTTTATTATGATAGGTCGGTCTAGCTTAACTACCGGCCTTAACAAACAGGCTCACCCATTTTGACTTTTTGCACACCCACCGGACTTGGGAGACCCTTTTCATAAAGACAAATGACCGTGGATCCCAAATGAAAAACTCCAACTTCCTCGCCTGCTTTGACCTCAATGGGCGGCTCGTATTTTCGGTCGGTTGGCGCATGCCACATCCATCGATTGGTGATAATAGAGGGGTCTTGCGGGATCGAAATCTTGCCCACATTGGTTGCGCCCACCATGACCAGTGACCAACGCTGTTCTTGTGAGCGAAAATTCAGCACGACCCGCTCGTTGAGGCAAAAAAGCCTTTTGACGTTGTTGACGCTCCAATCGTTCACAGGCCAAAGCACACCTGGAATGTGTCTTGCCGAAATTAGCTCCCCGTCCAGCGGCGAATGCACCCGGTGGTAATCAGCCGGGCACAGATAGTAAGTCATAAAGTAGCCGCCCTCATAGGTGCGGGCTAAGATGTCTTCGCCTAAAAACTCGGCCGCCGAATAGTCCCAGCTTTTAGCTTGAAGAATATGGCCCTTCTCAATTTTTCCTGACTGAGTCAGCATCGAATCCGCAGGGTGAACCCATCCTTTTGATATCGGCCGCACACCGGCCTTGAGCCTTCTGGTAAAATAGGCATCGCACGACTTGTAATTCTCAAACTCAAATTCAGCCTCGTGGGGGTTGATTTTGAATCCCTTGGCCATGATGGGCAAAACCACCACATTGAAGGGGCCAAGAGGAATTTGTGCCAGCACACCCACAAGCCGGCTCAAAAGCCGCTTGGGTACCCACGGAAAAATCCAAGCAAAAAACAAATGTTTGAAACGCTTCATTGCCCACCATGATAAAGGTCGTTATGAGTTAATTCTATGAGTCGCACCCTGCGCAATATTAAAATAGGTATCGATGAGTCGCTTGAGGAGCATTTGGCTTGGATGGCGCCCGGATATGGCGATTACCGAGTCCTGCGCCGAAGTTTGGACGCCAGGGGGCGAAAGAGCCCCCACTTCGTCTACAGCGTAGAAGTCTTCGATCAGGGTGAATCGACTGAAACCCCAGCTATCGAGCTCAAACGGATTGATTTTAGTGGCCCACCGGTTGTGATCATTGGCTCGGGACCGGCAGGTTTATTTGCCGCACTTAGGTTGCTCGAGCAAGGGGTCAAAGTCAGACTGCTTGAGCAAGGCGGTCCAACTGAAGAGCGAGTCCCCGCAATCACTAAGTTTTGGCGATACGGAGATCTTGATCCAGTCAACAATGTGGGATTTGGCGAAGGCGGAGCTGGCCTTTTTTCAGACGGAAAGCTCATCACCCGCATCAAATCTCCCCACATACCTTACGTCATGAAAAGACTCGTCGAATTTGGCGCTCCTAAAGAAATCGAGTTTATGGCCAACCCCCACGTGGGTTCAGATAAGATTCGAAGACTAATACCAAAATTTCGCAAACGACTTATTGACCTGGGTGCCGATTTTAGATTCCACGCCAAAGTCACCGAGCTCTTGATGTCTGATAAGCAAATCTCTGGCGTCAAACTTCAGAGCGGCGAAACGATAGCTTGCGAGCAGGTGATCCTCGCCACTGGCCACTCAGCCACCGATATGTTTCACCATTTGAACGAAATCGGTGTAACACTCGAGGGAAAGTCATTTGCCGTAGGGCTTCGCATTGAGCACCCCCAAGCTGAGATCAACCGTATTCAACACCGAGAATTGGCCGGCCACCCCAAACTCGGCGCCGCCAACTACAAACTCGCCAGCCACAACGACGCCTCTGGAATTGGCGTTTACAGCTTTTGCATGTGCCCGGGCGGGTATGTACTTTCGAGCGGAACTGAAAGCACGGGCCTCGTTTCAAATGGCATGAGCAACTTCAATCGCGGCTCGAAATTTGCGAATGCCGCCATTGTGGTCAGCATCGATTTTGAGAGTCGCTTTAAGAATGATTTATTTGGCGGACTGAAATTTCGCGAATCGCTCGAGCGCCAAGCCTTAAGGTTGGTTCACGCTGCCGGCGGAACCAAAGAGCTTCCCGCCCAAAAACTGCAAGATTTTTTATCGGGTTCATTGTCGACTGAAATGAATACTTCTTCGCCATCTGGAATTATCTCAGCTCGCCTTGACACCTTGTTTGGCGATGATTTTATGAGTGAATTTAGGCGAGGTCTCAGCGATTTCAATTCAGACATGAAGGGCTTCTTAAGTGATTCGGCCGTTTTGCACGGGGTGGAGTCGCGCACCTCTTGCCCGATTCGAATCCCCCGCGACCCGGGTACTCTTGAATCCGTTAGCCACTTGGGTCTTTACCCGACTGGCGAAGGAGCCGGCTACGCCGGCGGCATCACCAGCGCCGCCTGCGACGGCATCCGCGTCGCCGACGCCCTCATAAAGGTACACGGTTCCTTTTCTGGCATGCGGTGAGTTAAAATCTCGGTTCTGGTTCTTGATGGTCGCTGGGCTCGGGCTCGATCACTGAGTATTGCTCATCTTCGGCATCCATTTGATTTTCGGATTCGATCTCAATCTCGGCTTCGGGCTCCGCTGCGACTTCATCTTCAGTCACAGCCATGACCTCAGCTTGAGCCGCATCGTAGCGCTCAAGCCACCTGCGATCCTTCTCGTCAACTTCATCGCCAAGATCGATGGCCTCACGAATGTCTTGCGCTCTCTCCAAATCACGCTTGGCCTTCATGCGGGCCTTTTCTTGCTCAAAAAAGTCGCTGCTTGTGGTGATGGTACTCAGCTCATCGGTAATTTTTAGAAGCTCGTCTTCACCTTCTGAATAGCTCGTGCCCACAGTTTGGCTGAGCTCGCCAGTCAAATCACTCAACGTTTCTTTTTCTTCAATATCGTCACCGATTCCGTCAGGAATCAATTGGTCAATTTCTTCGAGTGAAGGAAGCTCTGCCAAATTTCTAAGTCCAAAAATTTCTAAAAACTTCTTTGTCGATTCATAAAACATAGGTTTGCCGGGAAGCTCGCTGCGCTCACCAAACGTGATCAAATTCTTCTCCATCAAGGCTCGAAGCAAATGCCCCGATTCTACCCCGCGAATTTCATCAATTTGAGCTT
>JBGSQJ010000095.1:0-4827 GCA_041738165.1 Bdellovibrionales bacterium | reverse complement strand
ATCGATCACCCCGCCAAAGTAGCCCGAGACTGACCCGAAGAGTGTTCCGATGCCCACAGCCAAAGCCGCTCCAAAAAAACCAACGATGAGTGAAGTGATCGTGCCGTGGGCGGCTCTCGCCATAACGTCTCGGCCAAAAATGTCTGTACCAAACCAATGGGACCACGAAGGCGGTTGATAGGCGTTCGAATTGTCAATGAGAGCGAAATTTGGAAACAGCATTCCTGCCGCGCATAGTGCCGCCATAGCAAGATACCCAATGATCACAATCAAGCTCACGAGAGCGACAGGATCTCTGAGAACACGGTGTATGGCATTTTGCCAAAGACTTCGCCCTTTCATTCGCTAGCCCAACCGAATCTTCGGATCAACGAGCGCGTAGAGCACATCGCTAATGAGTTGAAACACCATGTAGAGCAAAGCTCCCACAATGGTGAAAGCTTTGATCACCGGAAAGTCGGACTCTTGAATGGCTTGAAAGATCATCCCACCCAGTCCCGGGATGCCAAAGAACGACTCAATCAAAAGTGAGCCCACAATCAAAAAGGGAATTTGCAATACAACGAGAGTGATGATGGGGATGAGCGCATTTCTGAGCACGTGCTTGAGTAAAATGGTTCGATTCGAGAGACCCTTTGATTTTGCCGTTCGCACGTAATCTTGAAACATTTCATCCAAAAACACGGTTCGAAAAAACAAAATGTAACTGCCCATCGACAGAACAACCATAATCAAAATGGGCAAGGCCGCATATTGCCAGCGGCCCACGAAACTTGAGTCCCACCCAGAAATCGGAAATATCCCCCATAAGTATCCAAAGAAATATTGTCCGGCCAAAACATAAACCACGGAGCTGATCGAGATAAGGCCGAGGCAAATCACCAATGAGACTTTATCTAAAGCCGACTGGCGTTTATAGGCTAAGAGCAATGAGAGCGGAATTGTTATTAACAGAGTCAGCAAAAAGCCCGGAAGCGTGATGGTGAGCGATGGGCCAATTCCCGATGCAATCAAATGCGAGATATGCTGCTTCGAGGCCCAAGACCTGCCAAAATCCATGGTGAAAACTTGCTTTAAGAGGTCGACGTATTGAAGTGCGAGCGATTTGTTGAGTCCCATTTGCGTTCGTAAAATGTCAATTTGCTCGGCTGTGGCGTAGCGCCCGGCCGCCTGAGCGGCGGGATCGCCTCCGGCCACATTGAAGAGCAGAAAGCTCACCAACGTGACCCCAAACAAGATCGGAATCATGTAGAGAATCCGTCTTAGAATGTACTTGAGCATTAAAGCTTGGCCTTTAGCTCAGATTTTTTCTTCAAATCCACACGCAAATATTTGTAGTAGCCGTTGAGTGTTTCGTTGCGCTTGAGGTTATGCAGCCATCCATGCCTCACAGCCACACCAATGCGATGGACGGTTGGGATCCATGGCAAGTCTTTAACAAAGATGTCGCGCATCTTTTTGTAAAGCTCGGTGCGTTTTGCTCCAGGGGGCAGCTTGAGGGCTTGTTCATAGAGTTTGTTGAACTGTGGATTGTTGTAGTTCGAATTGTTAGGACCCGGGCTTGAGTTCGGGCCGTAAAGCAATTGCATCATGTTTTCAGAGTCGGGGTAATCTGCCACCCATGCAATTCCGTACATTTGTGCTTTCTTATTTCGCAACCGGTCTGTGAACTGAGGCCATGAATTGGCGACGATGTTGACGGTTACGCCAATCACCGCAAACTGCTGAGCTAAGTACTCGGCCATTTGCCGACTCGTAGTTGAGCTCGCCACGTTGTATTCAATCGGCGCCAGGCCCTTACCACCGGGATAGCCAGCTTTTGCAAGCAACGCCTTGGCTTTTTCAACATCGTACTCTTTGCAAGGATTTTTAAATTCAGAGTCCCAGCCATCCATATCAGGGCCAATTGGCGAGTGAGCGGTCAACGCCATATTGTTGTAAAACTTTTGAGTGGCTGTTTTGCCATCATAGGCGTAACAAAGTGCTTCGCGCAGATTTGAATTTTTGCCGATGATGGGATCTTCCATATTGAAGCCCATATAAACAACTTCGGCGCGCGGATACTTTATTAGCACGAGCCCTTTTGCGATCATCTCAGGAGTGAGTTCATTGTTGGCAATCGTCGAGTCAAAATTGTCTTTGGGCACAGAAGCAAAATCTAAGGTGCCTTTGATAAAGTTAAGCCAGCGAGGTTGATCTTCGATGATTTCATGAAAAACGACTTTGTCGACGAACGGGAGAGATTTACCAGCATCTTCTAAAAGACCTGCGGCTTCGTCACCTTCACCGCCGGACGTGGGGTAAGTTCCGCCATGCCAAGTCGGATTCTTAACGAGCTCCACTTTGCTTCCACGCGTCCAATTTGAAAGCGCGTAAGGCCCGGTTCCAACCGGATGATTCAAAAATTCTTCGCCGTACTTCTCAACGGCCTCTTTGGGCACCACGGCCGAGTAGGTCATTGTGAGTACATAGAGCAGTTGGTGATAGGGAACTTTAAGATCGACCTTAAGAGTGAGAGGGTCGACCGCGGTTAAGCCCACGACGGGATCCTCAAATTTACCTTCGCCTTTGTTGAGTTTGTCGCGCCACTCGTTGAGGCCTTTGATTTTGCCATCAAAAATCCAAAAGCCTTCGCTTTTGAGTCTGGGGTCGGCCAGGCGTTTCCATGAATAAATAAAATCTTCTGCCGTGACGTCTCGGCCTTTCTTTTCTGGGAAAACTTCAGAGTCCTGAAAGCGAACGCCAGGTTTAATTTTGAAAGTGAAGGTCAGGCCATCTTTAGAGACAGTCGGCATGCCCTCGGCGAGCAGAGGTTCAAGTTCAAGTGGCCGCTTCAAATAATGATACTGATAGAGAGTCTCGTAAATATTGCTTTGAACTTCAGTTGAAGGTTGGTCTGAGGCCTGAATGGGATCCATGCCTTTTAAGTTGATATTGAGCGCGGTTTGAACGACGTTTTCGTCTTTGGCTTCTTTTTTGGTGCAGCCAAGGCTCGCGACAAGTGAGCCGGTCAAAAGCGCAGAAATCATCACTATTTTCTTCAACATATGAGCCTCCGATAAGATTTCTAAAGAGGCTTGTTGTGTAGCGTTATAAGGGCTCCGAAGTCAAAAGGATCGCACCCTAAAATGCAGCACGTCAGAGTGCCTCTGGTCTCAGAGCACAGCAAAGAGTTCATCGAACGACGAGATGGGGCCCTCAGCGCCCAGATCAAGTAGCGACCGTGTTGGATAGTAGCCGAATTCCACGGCAATACATCGGCATCCAACTTCTACAGCTCCGACCACATCGGGGATGCCATCGCCAATCAAAGTGGTCTCTTCGGCAGTGACCCCAGCCATGGTCATCGCCTCAATAAAGGGCTGGGGATGCGGCTTCATATTCTCATAAGAGTCTCCGCCAATAACGCAAGTCCAGCTGAGCTTGTCGATGCCGAGGTGTTTGAGAATGGGCTGAATATGGCGAAGACGCTTGTTTGAGAGAATTCCCATTCGTCGATCCCAAGTCAGAAGAAAGTCGAGCGCCCCAGGGTTGAGCTTTGGGCTGACCAAAAGTTCTCGTTCATATATGGCGAGAAATTCACCTTCGATTTTTCTTCGCTGAATGTCGTCTAGATTCTCTTGCGGAAAAACGCTGTGGAGAAGCCTTCTAAGACCACTGCCAATTTGCGACCGAATGAGCTCTTCAGAAAGTGCATCGAGACCTTCTCTTTCTAAAAAGAGATTTACGGCTCGAATCAAATCTGGCGCCGTGTCCACTAAAGTTCCATCAAAATCAAAAAGGACAAGCTCGGTGCGCATATTCTGTGTTAACCATAGCAAAAAATTCGGTGAAGGAGAACGCATGCGCACTCAGACATCTCAAGATCAGTATTTGAACGAGACTTTTCCCCTTCAAGACCCTGAGCTACTCGCCATTCGAGGTGATTTAGAGGCTGGACAGGTGGGCTTTATGTCGATTTCGGACCACGAGGGCCGACTCCTGCAATTTCTTATTCGTTCGTTCGGAGCCGTGAAGGTGGTCGAGTTTGGCACACTCTACGGCTACTCGTCTTTATGTATGGCCAAGGTTTTGCCTGAAAATGGGAGAATATGGACGCTCGAAAAAGACCCTAGGGCTCACCAGGTGGCGGGTCGACACTTTGCGAGTAGCTCAGCCGGCCAAAAAGTGGTTTCGCTTCTGGGTTCGGGCACTGCGCTCATGCGTGAAATCGAGAAAGAAGGGCCGTTCGATATGATTTTCATAGACGCCGACAAAGCCGGGTACGTGGACTATTTGAACTGGGCCGAGAAGAATGTGAAAACTGGCGGACTGATTGTGGGAGACAATACGTTTTTGTTTGGGGCCCTATGGGGGCAGTCGAGAGATCGCGACATGAGCGAAGACAAAATCAAGATTATGAAAGAGTTCAATTTGAGACTGGCGGATTCTTCGCGCTACAATTCAATTTTGATTCCCACCTTTGAGGGAATGACGGTCGCGCAAAAATTGTAGCTACAAATGCTGATTTTTTAAAAACTCGGTCACCACCTGGCGGTACTGTTCGGGACAGACTTTAAGGGCCTCGAGGTGATCCCCCTCAGCGAATTCATGCTTTTGCAATTTGAGGCCTGTTTTAAGGGCGAATAAACTGTCTATGGCGTGAACGGGGACCACATGGTCGCCTCGATTTCGCAAACTGAGAATTGGAAAGGTTGTCGGTATTCCGGCCATCCACTTTTTCGCTTTTCGATCAAAACCCGCTCCGCCTAGCACAAAGTACATCAAGGCGGCCATCGTCATTCGGCCCGCTCGATTCTTGATCGGCATGACATATTTAAAAAAATT
>JBGSQJ010000086.1:0-1793 GCA_041738165.1 Bdellovibrionales bacterium | reverse complement strand
TATCGGCAGCGCAGACGAAATCTTTTTGTATCTCTCAAGTGTTCGATTGGGCTATGACCCCGTATTTTGGGAACTTCGCCAGTCTTCTGAATCCACCTGGATGCCCGACTCAACCAGTGCAGATAAATTGAAAGATCGAGGCGCCTACATATCGGCGGAAAGTCTTATTGAACGAGGACAACCGTACTATCGAGCCCTTAATTATTTTGATACTTTGAGACGCCGAGATGAGCTGCTGACTTTTGCAATCGAAAAAGACATTTTGAAGTCGATAGACCTTTTGCATAGTGGCCTCATTCGTTCAGACATCGCGCTCGTCAGTCAGTTTATTGATTTCGCTCATCAGTGGGATACTCAAAACCCAACGCCGATCACTCAATTTACACTCAAAGCCGCTCCTCAAAGAGTCCGCATTTTAAACGAGACGGTCGTTGGAGTTTACAACGCCAAGATTCGCGAGTTTCACCGTAAAACCAGGAACTTCTTTCAATAAGGTGCCAGGTTCCGAAACCGGGACGCCTTGCGCCCCGGTTTCGGAACCTGGCACCTTATTACCCAACCCTGTAAGGATTCTAGGGCCTCCTCCGCAATCCTCCACCCATCGCTAAATAAACGCCAACACAGGCAAAATGACACGGCCCATAATTTGTATTGATCTGTGGGTTCTGGGGTGAATCTTTTTGGAGGTCAAGTGATGAGTTGGAGTCGCACATATAAGGTTGCAATGATGGCGGTGACATCAACCACCTTGATCGGATGCTCCGGACTGTTCAACGGAAAACTCTTCAAAGAGCGGGCCCCAGAGGTCCCCCCCCCTAGCGAACAAATTGTCGACAAAAGTTTTTTTCAAGAACCCTCTGGCAAACCCAAGACTTTTTTATGTGCTTGGGCACCTGATGTCTCTCGCGGAGTGTATGGTGAGTTTTATTACACCCTGTTGCGCAACGAAACCATGCATTGCAACGTCGAGTTTGAAATCACCGAAGATTACCTTGTCGCGAAAAAAATAAATCCCTCGTTCCTCAATGAGCCCGCGCGCTGGACAGAGTTTTTAAAAATTCCAATTTCAAAACATTTTTATTACGAGGTCGACAAAGACCAGTATGGTCGCGATACCAACAAATACGTTGAAAATTCATCGCGCAGCCATTGGAGCGCCCGCCCCAAGATGAAGCTCGACCTTACGGGAATTGTAACTCACGAACTGCACTGGTTAGATTTAAGCGTCAATTCTTCTGTTGAAGACATCGAATGGGACCCAGCAAAGGGCTTTCTTGGATTTTCTATCAATCTCACATCATTGTGGGCCTTAAACGGAGAACTTCAAGCTCGCTACAGATTTAACTTTTTGGCATTCGAGCACGACACCACATTTGAGAAAACGCCCTTTCATCAACAAAACTCGAAACACTTCAACCTGCTACATGTCTTGGGTAAAAAGCATGAAGGTGTTGAGCCCGAACTTTATGCCGCCCATTGGGACCTAAGAGAAACTCACGATTTATATTTGAACGGGGTGCCGGCGGAGCAAGAGCCGGTCATTCGGTCTGCAATTGAGAAGTGGAACCGCACTCTGCGAAAAATTGGCGCCATCAAACCAGATCAAGTGGCCTTTCGCGCTGTTGTCGGAAATTTAAAACACCCCTTTGACTTGCGCTATCCGACCCTCAACTGGATCTCTGACCAACGTATTTCAAGAAATTCTGCCTTGGGTATCGGAATGGCCCATTCCGATGTTCGTAACGGAAAAATCCTCTGGGGCAGCGTGGTGCTTTGGGGCGGGATGCTTGAAC
>JBGSQJ010000075.1:0-6671 GCA_041738165.1 Bdellovibrionales bacterium | reverse complement strand
ACCATAAGTGGACTCACAAAAACTCATCAGGGCTTCTCGCTTAACGCCGTTAACGGCTAGAAGGTAGCGGATCTCGCCGCCAATTTCGACCTTCACCGAAGGAGCAGAATCAAACAAAACGTCCGTAAAAGGAGTTTGCTCTTGAGCTAAGGCGAAGAACGGAAGAAGTAAGAGCGAAAAAACAGCGGC
The DNA here is from genome assembly GCA_041738165.1 of Bdellovibrionales bacterium. GTDB lineage: Bacteria > Bdellovibrionota > Bdellovibrionia > Bdellovibrionales > UBA1609 > JALHOQ01. Next base: position 6,482 of record JBGSQJ010000075.1, on the reverse strand, counting down.
TTTCATAGCGATCTCCATTTCATTTTAGGTACACGGTTCCTTTTCCGATATGCGGCGCATATCGGAAAAGGAACCGTGTACCTAATTGGACCAAGCTTTGCTTGACCTGACCTATGTGTGTGCGGTTCAACAAAGACAGCACACTATGTCAAAATCCTATATTCTGGCAAGCCAGATCCACATATTAGCGGTACTTTTTGCACTCCCCACCTGCCCAGTTTGGGGACAAGAAAGTGGTGCGTCGGCAACCTCTCTGAGCGACGTCGTGGTGACAGGCACCAAGACCGCAAGACCCCTGGCAGAGGGCCCCGTAAAGGTAGATCTCTTGAGCTCTGATGAAATCGAGAAAAAGCGTTATCGCTCACTCGATGAAGCTATTTTAGACATCCCCGGCGCAACCACCTCAGGCTCGCTTGGGCGAGCCAACTCATCAGCCATACTGCAAGGGCTAGGCGGCGATCGTGTGCTTGTCGTGATTGACGGAGTTCCACTTGCCCAAAACGCCTCAGGGGGATTCGACCTATCCCAGATTGGCGCCTCTCAAATTGAGCGAGTTGAAGTCATCAAAGGCGGTGCTTCCTCGCTCTATGGAGGGCAAGCCATGGGCGGAGTGATTCAAGTGATCACCAAAAAGCCAAAACAGGGCGCTCATTACAGCGTCGAGCTACAAGATGAAATTCTTTGGCAAGGAAGTTCCGATCAAGACGGCCCCACATTTATTTCAGCGCAAGCCAATGGCAAAGACGCGAAGCAGTCCTACAAAGTGAGCGCCCAACGAAAGGCGCAGCCCAGCGTGGATCTCGACACCAGTTCTGTCACAAGAGATACTCCTGATATTAAAAAATGGAATGCCCAGGCCGGCTTTGAACAAAAAGTCGGATCTTCAACAAAATTGGGAATCGACTACTCCTATTTTGCCGAACAAAATCGCTCTTACAGCGCTGAGCTTAAAAGCACGGGCAACTTTGATCTTGTCCACAATGACACCGATTCTGAAACCCACAGAGTGAAAGCTGCGGCCACACTCAACCTCAATGAAAAATTGAGCTCACAAACCTACCTCTTTACCGAAATCACCAAAGATAGATTGGCGCTTGAAGATGATCCAAACACGCCCTACCAAGAGTCGCTTAAAACATCTAATCTCAATCACCAGCGCATCGAATCGCAGCTCGATTACATCGTTGGCAACCACGTTGTAACCTTTGGCGCTGTTGGAGATTTGGCCCAGCTCGATACCGACCAGCAATCCACAAGCGCCAACCAGACCACACTCAAAACCAAAGAGGTCGATGGCCGATCCAGCCAGCTCATTGAAGGCTATGTTCAAGATGATTGGACTTTCGGCAAATCCGAACTTGTTAGCGGCGCGCGAGTATCTGGCGACCCAGCTTTTGGAACACACTTTGCGCCAAAGCTCAGCTACAGTCTTAGGCTTCCTAAAATCAATGACGCCGATTCAATCATCCGCACGAGCTATGGGACTGGCTACCGACTCCCCTCTCTCAAAGAGCGCTACTACCTGCTCGATCACCGCTCTTTCGCTGGCTACACCGTTGAGGGCAATGAAGATCTTAGGCCCGAAACCTCGCAAAGTTTTCAAGCCGGACTGGAGCTGAACAAACGCCGGGATTGGCACGCCAACCTCAACCTTTTTTTAAATGAAGTTCGCGACATGGTGACCACTAAAGAATTGGCGACTAATGGAAGTGAAAGAAAATTTCAATTCGTTAACTTAGACCGAGTTCGCATTTACGGTCTAGAAGCAGCCGCTGGATATCACCTCATCGGCCCGATGAATCTGACGCATGCGTTTACCTACACACATGCCGAAGATTTGAATTCGGGACTCATACTTATGGCGAGACCCTTTTACACTGGCTCGACCACATTGAGTTTTGATTTCGAAAAACAAAAGACCGAAGTTTTTTTAATTGGTCGCTACTTTGGCGACGCCTATGCGGATAGCGAGAACACCGAAAAAGACCCGGGCTATATTCAAGTGGATTTGCGGGTCAATTACAAAATTCAATCAAATATTTCGGTGTTTGGTGGAGTTCTCAACGTCTTCAACAAACATCGCGATCCTTACAAAGATCAAACGGCTACGTCAGTGCCGCAAAGTGCCCAGCAGCCCGCGATTGGCAGCTATGCACTTATTGGCCTTCGGGGAGAAATTGAATGAGCGTCGCGCAGCCCTCTAAATGGCGATTCACTTTTAATTTGTTCATTTGGGCTTCCGCCATTTTGCTGGCTGGCCTTATTGGGTGCGACGAAGTTCGGGTGAAACCCAAAGCCTCAGGCGAAGACCCTTCCACTCAGGGCGACTCGGCATTCAGCGGACAATACACAAAAGATGGCAAGGGTGGCTTGTTCAACAACATCAAGTGGTATCATTACGACATCGAAAACCACTTGGTGTGGCCGCTTTACGATGTCTATCAAGTCAAAACTCCATCGAGCACTTACAAGATTCAAATTTCTGAATATTACGGAGATTCCGATTCGGCGCCTGGAATATTTGCCGTGCAAATTCAAAGCGGCTCGGCAGAAACGACTTTGCGAATAGAGGCCCAAGGCTGCGGCAATCCATTTACGAACCCCGATTTTGAGGCCTGCCTAAAAGATCCAAATCAAAATGTGTTCACCTACCTTGATCTTGAAACTCTCACATTGACCAAGTGGACAGATGATCAAGCCCAGAATGAATTCGGTTGGGATATGGCTTTTAAAGGCACTGATATGAAACTGAATTCGGGAACTTCTGGCCCCTCGAGCGTGGTGGGTGCATTGCTAAAGCGCTTTGATTTCTTTTTTGATGGGCGAGGCCAAGCGTCGGTCCCAGCCTTGATCGACAAAGCCAACATTCAAAACGCCAAGGACGCGTTCTTCAACGTAGAAATCAATCCGGGCGCCAATTATTTTCTTCCGGATGGAATTGACCGCGTCGTCCACGAGTCCTACTGGCTAGTGACTGAAAAAGATGGCCATAGGAGCGTCGATCCAAGCCTTTGGTGGATCGTTCAAAGCAAAGAGCAAAATGCCTATGCCAAATTTCATTTTTTATCATTACAGCAAGTAGAGTCTGAAACTTCACTTAAGCTCGAGTACTATTGGCAGGGGCCGATTGATGAGACGTTTGCCAAAAATTCAAAAGTTATCGAACTACGATTTTCACAAGAAGACTCTGAGCAAAAAATCAAAAGCCTTTGTTTCGACTTTGGCGAATCCGCGGCTGGCCCCTGTGCACAAACCGTCAACTGGCAGCTGCAACTCTTGATCAAAGACTCCGACTGGCGCATTCGTACGGTCAGCGGCGGACTCGGCCCCTATTCGAAAATCGAAGCCGACGCTATAGAATCAGGTCGACCCGCGCAGCGTCAGTGAAAATAGCTTAGAATTTGTGCAGCCAGTTATCGGCGAAAAATCTTCTAACAAAAATTTGTCATTAAAACTTATCAGACCCGATGCACCCACACTCAGACGCCATAGACAATAGTCTAGGTCTGCGATAACTCTTTTTAACAGGGAAAACGGCATTAGAGGGGGAAACGAGCATGAGATTTTGGAGCGCATGTCTTGGCGTGATTTTCTTAGTGGGTTGTCAGCCTGCTGATGTGAAAGTCAAATCTGTGAGAGAAAGACTCGAAGCCGGTGAAATCATTGAATTCTCAGAACCTGGTTACCGCTACAAAGGCTGCAAAGAAGACAATGCGGATTGGGACGACCTACGAATTGGGCCTGATTCCACTTCAGAAACCGTGCTCGGCGAAAGAGACCGAATTGTGATCGGCCAACAACAAAGCCGACTCAACCCTGGTCTGTACTCTTGCTTTCGAGTCGGTAGCACAATCGATTTGAGCCCTTACAAATTCAAAGGTCAGGGCAGCCCCGGGCGGGTGCAAATCACCAAACTCGCTTGGGTCCATATTGATCATTTAAAGAAAAGCCAAATGAAGGGGCGCTACTTTGCCAGCAATGAAGGCTTTTACGCTGCCAAAGATGAAATGCGCTTTGTTTTGAAAAATGCTCCAGACAAATTTGGCGTCGTGACGTTAGTTGAAGTTCGCTATGTGGGCGGAACAGCTTTTGACGAGAAATCTATAAATGAAAAGGCCAGCGGGCTCGATGAGTCTGATGGTTTTCAAGCCACCAGAAAGGATGGCGATTCTCTCAATCGAAACTGCACGCACAAAGATGGAACACCAAAAGAAAAGGCTCTAAAAGTGACTGACCTCATGGCTTACGCCATACGCGGCGGCGAGCTTTTGAGTGCGTACAAGCTCGGCTACACTCCTTGCTTTATCCAAGGGCAACAAATTGATCTCAAAGTGGACTACCGCTCAGACGAAATCATAAAAACAGTCAAGATCAGCAAAGTGAAGCGAGTGCGTAGGAAATTTTTAAAAGCCGAGCACTTTGAACTTCCCAACCTCTCATATGCCGCTCTCAAATCAGAAATTGACCAAGAGGCAAAAGAGAATCCCGAGGAGTTCATCTCAATCATCGATTTTGTTGAGCAAGAGGACAAAGGGGTTCCGATTCAATTTGTAAACAGAGCGCTCGCTCATGATCATAGCGACATTTGGGACCAGCTTCTCGATTCTGAAACTTACGACCTCAACCAAGAGTGGCTCACCGATCTCGAAAAATTTAATCGCCAAGAGCCTCGTACACCGGTCACCCAAACTTCGCCTGCTAAGGAGCTTTAAAATGAACTCTTTGAATTTCAATTTTAAGCTGGCGTTGGCATTCTCTGCGGCTCTCTTAACTCTTGCTACATTGGGTTGCACTCACAAAAAGGTCAGCACAGATCCAGCGGCTCAAGCGAGCCTGACGCAACAAACCAAGAAGATCAGCTTTCTCACCTTTAACGTTGAGAACCTCTTTGACACCGAAAATAATCCTGAAAAAAATGACGAAGCATTTTTACCAAAATCGACCAAGTCGGACCCCATCATCCGAAACAACTGCTACGTGCAAAATGACCGAGAATTTCGCCAAGACGAGTGCCTGAGCAAGGATTGGTCAGAAAAGATTTTGAGTCGAAAGTTTCGAAGAATCACCGATGTACTCAAGCAAGTGCAAGGCGGCATCGGACCCGACGTGTTGATTTTGCAAGAAGTTGAAAACGTCGAAGTGTTAAAACAGTGGCGTGATGGCTATTTACAAAAAATGGGCTACCAAACCATTGCGCTGGTCGAAGGGTCCGACCTTCGCGGCATCGACACCGCGGTTATGAGTCGACTTCCTTTGGTGGGCTCACCGATACTTCATCAGATCGTCCCCATACGCAAAGTCGGTCAGCCTCCTCTTTCGGCTGACTCTAAAATCAACCCTGACGACAACCCTGCTGAATTTGAGAGAGCCACAAGGGGAATTTTGCAGGCCGACTTAAAGCTTCCAAATGGCCAGACATTGAGCGTTTTTTCGGTCCACTTCCCGGCTCAGGGCAATCCCACTGAATACCGAAAACATGCGGTTGAAACACTTTTGGGCTTGGTAAAAAACCTTCCTAACGACCGAGTCACGATCGCGGGCGGCGATTTCAACATCACGTCGACTGAAGATTGGGAACACCGCTACTTCAAAGAACTCATAGCCAAAGAAATGGCAGTTTCACATCTGGTGGGCTGCGCGGGCTGCGTGGGGACCACCTACTATCACAAAACTCGCACTTGGTCGTTCTTCGATGTACTGCTTTTCTCTAAAGACTTACTTAGTGAAAATTCGAATTGGCGTTTGAACACGGGCTCAATTCATATTGTAAATAACAGTGTCTACCAAATCAGCCGCTACGGAAGCCCGGCTCGGTTCGGCACCGGGCTTGGACCGGTGGGCGTTTCAGACCACTGGCCCGTTTACGCCGAGATTGAATATCAACCTAAGAACTTAGTTGGAGCTCGAAAATGAAGCGAATATTTTTAGCGATTCTTATCTTGAGTGGAACACTGGCCCACGCTCAGTTTTCGGTACAAGAGTCTGACAGTTCCAATCGTTTAAAAGTCTTGGGTAAAGAGTGGAACTCAAATTTTTTTAGTCTCGCCAGCACTGAAACCGATAAATTTCGTGACCAGGGCGGAAGAATTTCAACCTACAACTACCTGACCTTTTCTACCTTTCTAGCCGATGACTATAAATTTGCTCTCAGACTGCCCTTTCAATACAACTCGGCTGGAACCGATCGCTTCAATGGCGACAAGGTGAATGAACAAGAATTGCTTCTTCAAGATGTGATCTTTGGATTACAAAACTACAATCTGGCCTACATGCCTTGGGATGTGGGTCTATATTGGGAAGGCCGAATTTACCTGCCCACAAGTAAAATCAGCCGAAATACAGGTTTGATCACTCGCTATCGAAACAATTTTATTCTCTCAAAAGTGTTTAGCCGATATTTTGAGACTGAGTACAATCAAAAATTCTCTTATTACTTTCAATCGCGCTCAACATACAAAAACAACTTTGAAAACGAAGAGGGC